>WGAP01000165.1 GCA_015494775.1 Flavobacteriales bacterium
GCCGGGAAAAATGTTTTTTGCCCATCCGTTTTTTTTGTGATAATTGGTTTTTGGGCGCCTCCCGCACATTGCTTGCGCAATGTCGGGATCGGGCTGTCCGCTAAAATGCGCAGGCGGCCCGCTCTTGCCCTGCAAGCGTGGCGGACATGGCTCCCCACCGGTCGCCCCGTCGCCACGGCAGGCCTACGGCGCGCCGCCCGCGCATAACCGCTCCCATCCCTGGCGCGGGGTAGGTCGCTGAGTGATTTTTGCGTAGCAAAAATTGTATCGAAGCGACCAGCCGGGGCTTCGATACACTGCTCACTACGTTCGCAGCACTCAGCCGCCGGCCTTTTCCCGCACGAAAAATCGCGCTTGAATAATGAACACCGAACAATTGATTGCCGGTTTGTAATTTACGTTGCTACTACAAATATTGAAGGCGAAACCGCCTTGCGGGTTCGCCGGCCGCCGAGGAAACCGAAGGGTTCCGAGGCATGCAAGGAGACCGTCAGGGCTCCGCAGCACGCGTAGGGAGACGTCGCAGGCGGCTCCCGAAGCCGCGAAGCGAGACCCAAGGGCTCGCGAAGCCCGAGGGGAGACAAACGTGGCGCCGTAGGCGACGCGTGCCGGCTCCCCGAGGTGCGGAACAAGACAAGCGCCGCCGCTTGCAAGGCGCGCAGGCTTGTGGAGCCGCGAAGGCAGACCGCAGGGCTGCCGGAGCGCTTTACCCCATAAAAACGAATACGGCCGGGAAATTTGACTAAATTTGTGCCGATGAAAACGCAAGAACCCGCTTCGGGATTTGACCGTATCGAGGACGCCATTGACGATATCCGCCAAGGTAAAATCGTGATTGTGGTCGATGACAAAGACCGCGAAAACGAAGGCGATTTTGTGGCGGCCGCCGAAAAAATAAGGCCCGAAACCATCAACTTTATGGCCACCCACGGCCGCGGCTTGATTTGCACGCCCATCACCGAGGAACGCGCCGACCGGCTGAACCTTCCCCTGATGGTGGACCAAAGCTCCGACCCGCTGGGAACGGCTTTTACCGTGTCGGTGGATTTGATAGGCCACGGCGTAACCACCGGCATTTCCGCCGCCGACCGCGCCAAAACCATTCACGCCCTCATCGACCCGCGGATGACGGCCTACGATTTTCGCCGCCCGGGCCACGTGTTTCCGCTGCGCGCCAAGGACGGCGGCGTATTGCGCAGGCCGGGCCACACCGAAGCGGCCATCGACCTGGCCCGCTTGGCCGGATTGCAGCCCGCCGGCGTGATTGTGGAAATAATGAACCCCGACGGCAGCATGGCACGCTTGCCCCAACTGCGTGAAATTGCCCGCCGGCACGGGCTCAAAATCATTTCCATCGAGGATTTGATACGCTACCGGCTGGAAAAGGACAGCTTGGTTCGCCGGCTGGAACAATTTCCCCTGGCTACCCGTTTCGGCGATTTTCAAATGACCGTTTACGAGCAAATCAACAAGCGGCACATGCATTTTGCCCTGACTACCGGCCGTTGGACCCGCGACGACACGGTCCCGGTGCGTGTTTTTTCCATCACCCACAGTTTCGACCTTTTGCACATCCTGCGCCACAGTCCCGACCGCGATTTGCACCTCTTTTTCGATTATATCCGGGCCCAAGGGCGCGGAGCCGTGATTTTTGTTTACAACAGCCGCAATTGGTCCGAGATGCGGGCGCGCATCCTGCAATTGGCCGGAAATATTCGCGAGGGCAAGGACGAACTTCCGCCCATCAAACCCGATGAAAAAGACTACGGCATCGGCGCACAAATCATCCACGATTTGGGCATCCGCAAGGTCAATTATCTGACCTTTGCCCGCAAGCAGGAGGAAAAAACCGCCCTCAAAGGTTTTGACATCGAAATCGTGCAAACCACGCCGCTTTTGCATGGGAAATAAGCATTAAAAATCCGTGTTGTGTTAATGCGCGTTATGCTGTTCCGGATTACGACAACGATGGGGAAAAAAATTAAAAAACCACAGAGTAGCACAGAGGAAATTTCACAGCGTAACACAGAGTAAAAAATTAAAGTCGGAAATAGCAAAATAAAAAACTCCGTGTAACTCTGTGCCGAACTCTGTGAAACGCTGTGGTAAAAGAATTAAAACCACAGTGTCGCACAGAGTAGAATTTCACAGCGTAACACAGAGTAAAAAATTATAGTCGGAAATAGTAAAATAAAAAAACTCCGTGAGACTCTGTGCCGAACTCTGTGAAACTCTGTGGTAAAAAAACAGGAAAACACCCTTAGGCCAATTCACCGAAAAAGATGTAGGTGATGATGATGGCCGCAATGATGCCGGCCAAATCCGCCGCCAAGCCGGCCCAAACCGCATAACGCACCTTTTTGATACCCACCGAACCGAAATAGACCGCCAACACATAAAAGGTGGTTTCGGTGCTTCCTTGCAACACCGAGGTCAGGTGGCCTACAAAACTGTCCACGCCATAGGTTTCCCAACTATTGATCATGGCCGCACGTGCGCCGCCGCCCGTGAGCGGTTTCAGGAAGGCCGTAGGCAGGCCATCCACGAAGCGAACGTCGGAAAAAAACAGGCCGAAAAAATCGCGCAGTCCGCTCAACACGAAATCCATCGCCCCCGAAGCCTTAAAGGCACCGATGGCCGTAAGCATGGCCACCAGATAAGGAATAATCGTAACCGCCACGTCAAACCCCCCCTTGGCTCCGTCGATAAAGGCGTCGTAAACATTGATTTTGGAAAATAAGCCCACACTGATAAACAGGATGATAATGCCCAAGAGCAATCCGTTGCTCAGCAGGCCGGTAAACTGCGTTATTTCTTCCTGCGTTTTGCCGTGCAAATACCACGACAGCCACAATATGGCCATAAGAGCCAAACCCAGGTAAATCAAGGTAACCGGACTGAACAACCAACGCAACCAACGGACCGGGCTTTTGAGTTGAATATACATGGTAACCAGCAGTCCCACCAAGGTGGATGCAAAGGTGGCCAAAAGTATGGGCACAAACACATCGGTGGGATTGGCCGAATGATGTGCGGCCCTAAGGGCCAAAATGCTCACCGGCACCAAGGTGAGCCCCGAAGTGTTGAGCACCAAAAACATAATTTGTGCATCCGAGGCGGTGTCCTTTTTCGGGTTGAGCGTTTGCAGTTCTTTCATGGCTTCGAGCCCCAAGGGCGTGGCGGCATTGTCCAAACCCAACATATTGGCCGAAAAATTCATCATCATGGCACCGTTGGCCGGATGTTCGGGTGGCACTTCGGGAAATATTTTACGGAAAAAAGGTCGTACCAACCAAGCCAATTTCTCCACCATCCCGCTACGTTCACCGATTTTCATAATGCCCATCCAAAGGGCCAAAACACCCGTAAGGTAGAGCGATAGTTCAAAGCCCAATTTGGCCCGCCCGAAAATGGCTTCCATGATTTTGTTGAAAATTTCCGGGTCGGTTTCCATGCCGAAAAAACCCGCCAAAAAGGCCTTGAACACGGCTACCAAAAAGGCAATCAGAAAAAAAGCCACCCAAATATAATTCAACGTCATAGGTCGTTAGACTTTAAAAAATATTTTCCGGCGGTAAAGATATATCGCCAGGAGGATATAAAAAGTAAGCACACTCAAAGCATACATCAATGAAGCCGATTCATTATTTCCCAACCAATGCCCCCAGGTGTAATGATACAGCCAATAATGCACCGCCTTTCCGTGGATTTTGAGCATATAAAAGGTTTTGGCAATAAAGCCGTTGAGGAAAAATACGGCAATGGCATTCATACCCAAGGCAATAAACGGAAAGGCCCAACCACGCCAGGAGATAAAGTTGTAAACGAAATGCACCACGGCATAAATCACAAAGGCCAGTCCGGCCATATACAGCACATAGGAGGATGTCCATAGTTTTTTGCCGAAAGGAAACCAGGGTTTCCACAAAAATCCCAATCCTATTAAAATGCCGCCTAAAATTAATGCATAAATAATCCGGCGCCCGTCCCCGGGCACATAGAGCAACAGCAATCCCAGCAACATGCCCAGCAATGCCGTGGCAATGGCCGGCAGCGTGGAAAAAAGTCCTTCGGGGTCGTAATCGCCTTGGACGCGTTTGCCGGCTTCGGGGTCCCAATGACGCCACATGTGGTTGACACCCAAAACTTTCCTGTCGATTTGCGAAGCCAAATTATCGGTTTTGTTCAGCTTTTCGGCAATAAGTTGTTCCACCGGAACCGTGCCTTGCAGTTCGTATTTACCGATCATGGCATACCAATAAAATCCCAAGTCTGCGGCAATCAATATCAATAAAAACGTAAGCGCCGTACGCATGCCCGTTTTTTTCCAGAGCCATTTAAAAAACAAATAAATCAAGGCGGCAAAGAAGAACACCACGCCAATGCGGAACAAAACCCCCGGTATGCGCAATCGGTCCCAGGTTTTCAAGTAGGGAAATTTCAAAGTATAGGCCGCCAGGAACCAACCCAGCAGGATGAGTTTTATGGTGCGGGTAATAATTCGTTTGTAGGTTTTCCAATTATCGGTGGGCCGGTTGTGATAGGCCAGCACAATGGAGGTGCCCACAATGAACAGGAAAAACGGAAAAACCCAATCGGTGGGCGTAACGCCGAACCATTCGGCATGGTCCAAGGGCCGATAAATATGCGCCCAGGTTCCGGGATTATTTACAATAATCATCAATGCGATGGTCAGACCGCGAAAAATATCTACGGGAACAATTCTTTTGTTCATCATTACCGCCGCTTATCAAAAATTGTATAATAATACGAAAAAATGCGGATAACGGATAAAAAGATGTCATTTCTTTAAAAAATACATTCTGCGCACATCCATTCCGATACGCCGGTTATCCAATAAACGCGATAGCGCACGATGTAGGAGTTCCCGGTCGGGAATATGTTCCGAAAGGGCGGCAAAATCCATAAAATCCATTTGTTTCAGCAGGTTAATCACCAGTTGTTCCGCTTGCCGGAGGGTCAAATTTTGTGCGTTTCGGCGGCAATTGTCGCACCGGCCGCACCGGAAGCCGCCGGCATCTTCTTCACCGAAATAGGTTTTGATGAATTGCACCCGGCAGGTTTCGGTTTGCATATATTCCCACATTTTTTCGGCTTTGCGGCGCTTGATGTCCATGTGTTTACGAATGGCCGCGGCGTGCATGTTGATGTAATCGTCGTCGCGCGGCAGGGTGAGGCGGATGGTCAATTTATCGCTACCCGCTTCGTAAGCAATCCACCCGAGCCGGCGGAGCCGTTCCAGGGCTTGACGCACTTCCTTTTGGTCCATTTCCCATTGGTAGGCCCATCGACGTTCGGAAAATTTGACCGGATAATCGAAAATGTCCACGCTGGAACGCACCAGGTTTTCCAACACTTTCCAATGCCGGCTTCCGTCGGCTTGATTTTGCAAGACTTGGTACAAAACCGCCGGTTCCGACAGGATTTGCACCTGTGACAGTCGCGCGCTTTGTTCGTCCAATTCCACCAATCCGTATTTTTCCAGCATTTGCAAGGAAACATACAGGGTATAAACGGGCATTTCCCACCGGCGGGCCAGGTCTTTGATGTCGGCCACCAATTCGGCTCCTTCGCCGTCGCCCGTGGGCACATGCAACCGCCCGACGATTTTCAGGTAAACTTCACGGATTTTTTCCACCGAAGGTGTTTGCATTGCCAGCAATTGGAAAAAATTTTCGCGGTCGCGCGTATCGATGAGCGCCAGTGCCCGGGCGGGCAGGCCGTCACGTCCCGCACGGCCGCTTTCCTGAACGTATTGTTCTATCGTCCAAGGAATGTCGAAATGAATCACCGTGCGCACATCCTGCTTATCGATGCCCATTCCGAAGGCGCTTGTAGCCACCATAACGGGCGTTGTGCCCGAAAGCCAATCGTGCAATTTGTCGGTTTTTTCGTCCCGCGAAAGTCCGCCGTGGAAAAAATCCGCCCCGATGCCTTGTTCACGGAGCATCCGGCTAATGTCCACGGATTTTTTGCGTGCGCCCACATACACAACGGCCGGAGCGCCCTGTTTTACTTGTTCGCCCAGTCGTTCGAATTTGTTTTCGGTCAGGTCCACCGCGTAAGAAATATTGTTGCGGTAGAAAGACAGATTGTATTCCTGCGGATTGTTCAAGTGCAATTGTTCGATGATGTCGCGGCGGGTTTCGGGCAGGGCCGTGGCCGTGAGGGCCAGGAAAGGCACGCCGGGCAAATGTTCGCGCCATGGGCCTATTTCCAGGTATTCGGGCCGGAAGTCGTGTCCCCATTCCGACACACAATGGGCTTCGTCCACCACCCAAAGCCCCGTGTTCAGGTGAGGCAGAAAATTGCGGACGAGCGTATGTTTGAGCCGTTCGGGCGAGAGGAACAAAAAGCGGTAATCGCCGAAGCGCACATTATCGAGCAAGGTGCGCATGCGCGTGCGTCCGATGCGGCCCGTAAGGGCTTCGGCCTTGATACCGCGGCGCAGCAAGCCGTCCTTTTGGTCTTCCATCAGGGCCACAAGGGGCGAAATTACCACCGTGAGTTTGTTCATGGCCAAGCCGGCCACCTGGTAAATCAAGGATTTACCAAAGCCCGTGGGCAATACGGCCAACACGTCCCGGCCTTGGAGCAAGTCGGTAATAATTTCCCGTTGCGGATAGCGAAAAGCATCGTATCCCCAATAGCGTTTCAGAATGTTCGCAAGGCGGTCGCCTTTATTCATATTTGTCGAGCACGTCCAAAATAAAATCGGCACGTTTTTCCACCGTGCCGAAGGGAACGAAAATCAGGAAGTATTCCAGTTCCATATACATATTCACCAAGCGGTTGTGGATGAGTTGGGCCTGGTTAAAGCTTTCGTAGCGTTCGAAGTCGTTGACATAAATTTCCTGCCAGGGCGGCATGATAAACACCGGTTGGTTGTAGCGATGCTTGCGTGCCGAAGCCATAAATTCGTCGGGCACGGGTGTTTTGCTATACCGCATATAGGCCGGCACGTCGGGAATGCCGCGGTCGAAAAACACGGGACTTTTCCCCAGCTTTTCCGCTTCGCGGAACTGGCGTTCGCGTCCTTCGATGAGTTTGCGGCTAAACAGCAGCGGATCGGTAAGGAACAGTTGGTCGATGCCGCGGGCTTTGGCTTCGCGGATTACTTCGCGCGACACTTCGGGCATGGCGGCATAACCGCGGCGTATCAGTTCGTTGATAACGGTGGATTTACCCGTTCCGGGCCCGCCCGTGATGACGATGCGTTTGAGCGGTTGCACTTGTTTTGCTTCCATAGGCAAAGATATGCAAATGCCGCGGAAAAATGCAAGGATTTTTGTTTTTGGGCGCCTGGCCGCCCCGCCCTCATTCATGCGGCCGCACTGCTTCACGTTGTTTGCATTGCGACGCATTCATGAGGCGGGACTCGCTACGCTCGCTCACGTTCGGGGCCCCGCCGGCGGGCGAATGCCCGCGCGACTTGCCTACGGCAATTCGCCGGCGCGCTGGCGCGCGCCGCGGCGGGGCCACGGCCGCTGCTTCAAGCGGCGGAGCGCTTTCGCATCGGCCGTTTCCTTACGAAGCGGCCACCGCGTGCTCCGCTCATATCTTGCTTGCAGCCGGCGGGTTTTGTAAGGCCGGCGCCGTGGTCTCTTGCGCTGCGAGCCCCCGCCGCCGGCACAAAAACATGCGCCGGCTGCCGCGCAAGGATACCGCTGCGCCCGCTGGCGCGGATTTTATTTCAAGGTTTAAAGCCGCGTTTAAACCTTTTTTTTGTGATTTAAATCACATCAAATTCCATGAAAA
>WGAP01000166.1 GCA_015494775.1 Flavobacteriales bacterium
CCCGAAGTGCGGCGCAAACTGGTGGAAATACAGCAAAAAATAGCCCGCAACCGCGGCGTGATAATGGACGGCCGCGATATAGGCACCGTGGTCATGCCCGATGCCGAACTCAAAGTGTTTATGACCGCTTCGCCCGAGGTGCGTGCCCGCCGGCGTTACGACGAAATGCGTGCCGGCGGACAGGAGACGCGCTACGAGGAAGTCCTGCAAAACGTGCGCCAACGCGACCGCATCGACAGCACACGCGAGGCATCGCCCCTACGCCGGGCCGGTGATGCACGGCTCTTGGACAATTCCCGTATGAGCATTCCCGAGCAAATCGATTTGATTCTTTCGTGGGTGGAGGAGGTGCTGAATAAGGCATAATTTTTTTGGTTTTGGGCGCCTCCCCGAACATCGCTTCGCGATGTCGGGGTCGGGCTGTCCGCTCATATTCGCCTTGGCGGATGCCGTGGTTTTGCGCGGGCGCGCGTGCCGCGCGCCCGCCCGTGCGTGGGGCTTCCGTCGGTCGCCTCCGCCGGGCGGAAAAGCATGCGCGCCGCCTGCGCCGCATAACCGCTCCCATCCCTGGCGCGGGGATCGGGCGGCAAGCCACCCGCGAATATCGAACGCCGAACATTTGAACGGCGATTGTATTTTACGTTACTACTGTAAACATTGATGGCGATTTATTTTTTGCCCGTAGAGACGCCCAAATTGGGCGTCTCTACAAAATGGTTAAATATCCGATTATCAACACAATAAAACAGATAGGCGAAACCGCCCGGCGGTTTCGCCGCTTGCCGAGGAAACCGAAGGGTTCCGAGGCCCGCGAAGCGAGACCGAAGGGCTCGCGAAGCCCGCGGCAGACCGCAGGGCTGCCACGGAAGCGCAGGCAGACGCCGCCCGTAGCGAAGACGAAGGGCGGCCGGCTGCCGAGCAACGTCCGGTGAGACCGGCCGCCGGCAAGGATTGGCGCTGTTTGACCGGTGGACGGGCTCACCGGCGAGCGAAGGGAGACAAACGCGAAGCCGTAGGCAAGCGTGCCGGCTCCCGGAGCACCAAAATCAATGCGTAAAAACGTAGTAAAGAATATTAAAACCCATTTGCAGGGCTTGCAGGTGTTTTTCGGGCGGGTCGTGGTGTACTTCGTAGCTTTCCCAACCGTCGCCCAGGTCGGTTTCGTAGGTGTAGAGCAAGGCCAGGCGGCCGTTGATAAAAATGCCGAAGGCCTGCGGACGTTTGCCGTTGTGTTCGTGGATTTTGGGCAGCCCGTCGGGAAAATCGAACCGGTTGTGGAAAATTTCAAAGTCGGCGGGGAGTTCTTGCAGGGTCCGGTCAGGAAAAATTTGAGCGATGGCCTTACGGGCATAAGGGTCCATGCCATAGTTGTCGTCGATGTGGAGGAAACCGCCGCTTTCGAGGTATTTGCGCAGGTTGGCGGCTTCGGCGGGCGTAAACCAAATGCGGCCGTGGCCCGTGGCGTGGATATAGGGATAATTGAAAATGTCGGGACTGTCGGGCGTTACCACGGCCTGTTCGGGGTCGAGGGCCAGGCCGTTTTGGCGGGCAAAATCAATCAGGTTGGGAAGCGAGGTGCGTTGGTTGGCATACCAATCGCCACCGCCGCCGTAGTGCAAAAGCGCCAATTGTTGGGCCCGGGCGGGCTCAGATAAGACGAAGAAAATCAGTAACGTCGAAATATAAATCCATGGTTTTTTCATCGCGTTGAAGGGTATAAATTTCATAGTGGGCGGCATGCAATTTTTCCATGCGCAGATTGATGATTTGCCAGCCGTTCCGGTTGTAACGGTTCAAAATCCGGAGGCGTTGTTCGGGTTTGTAAACCTTCACCGCACAGGCGCGGCAGGTTCCGTTGCGCGGTTGAATGCGGTTCATGCCCGGGGTTTGGATTGTTTGGAACGGATGCGCATATTGATCATTTCCACGGCAAAGGCATAGAAGAAGGCAAAGTAGATGTAACCCTTGGGCACATGGATATGGAATGCTTCGACCATCAGCATGGTGCCGATGAGTATCAGGAACGAAAGTCCCAGAATTTGCAGCGTAGGATAGCGGACAATAAAATCGGCGATCAGGTTGATAAAAATAAGCATTACCACCATGGAAAGAATGATGGCAAAGGCCATAATAATGATATGTTCGGTCAGTCCGATGGCCGTCAGGATGCTGTCGAAGGAAAAAACAATGTCGAGCACCACCACTTGCAATACGATGGAAGTAAAATTGAGTTTGCGCACGTGCACTTCCTTTTGCGGATCGTTGCCGGCGGTAACCTTTTCGTGTATTTCGGACGTGCTTTTGGCCAGGAGGAAAAGTCCGCCCAGCAACAGAATCAAATCTTTGGTGCTCAGCGGCACACCGCGCAGCACGATAATGGGGTCGGTGGCATGGATAATAAGTCCGATACCCAGCAGGAAAAGCAGACGGACCACCAGGGCGCCGCTCAGCCCGATAATGCGTGCCCGGCCCTGCTGATGGCGCGGCAATTTGGAAGTGAGAATGGATATAAAAATGATGTTGTCCACGCCCAAAATAATTTCCAAAAAAGTCAATGTAGCCAGGGCTATCCAAGCGTCGGAATGGGCGAAAATGCGAAAAATTTCCATGTGCCGGCAGTTCGTTCAACAAAAATAAAGGAAAAAAATCATACGGCGGGACGGGCTACCGGAAAATGCTTCGGAAACGGAATATTTTCGCCGTAAATTTCGGACGATTATTTTTTGGCCGCTTTGGCTTGTTTGGGCGGATAACGTTTGGCAAGGGCTTCCATGCGCGATTGGATAATCCGGGCCAAATCCTTGTGGTTGCGGTAGCGGATATACATGTCGGTCCACCAAACGGCGCGGTGGGTGCGGGCGTCTTTGAGCGTAATGACCACATTGCCTTCGCGCGATTGTTCGGGGCGCGGCCAAGGACTGTTGGCGTGGTAAATATCCATACGCTTGTGGAACTGCAAATTGATTTCCACCAGCAAATCGGGATGCTGTTCGGTGGGTGTAAGCCCTTCGTTGCGCAAAAAATTATCGATACTTCGGGTTATCAATTGGGCATCGGGAAGGGGGAGATTGGGTTTAACCTTGTGGACAATATAGGCGTAGGAATGATAGCGGGTAAAATCGATGCCTTTGGTGTAGTGCACGTGCACACTCGAACAAGCGGTCCAAAACAAGGCACTCAGTCCTGTTAAAAACATAATCATAAATCGTTTCATAGCAAGGTTTTTGTGAAAATACTAGCAAAAACCGTTCCTAATTTAACCCGGGGTCGGACGGGGCGTGCCGCCAAAGGTCCCATTGGGGCTTATGCCGGTGGATCAGGTCGGCCCAAATGTGGCGGGGATTGAGGTTGAAAATATCGAAATCGGGACGTTCGATGAGCATCCAGGCCCCTTCTTTGATTTCGGCTTCCAGCTGTCCCGGACTCCAACCGCTGTAACCTAGGAAAAATTTGGTATGTCCGTTCAATATGCCCGGATTTTCACGGCTCAATTGTTCGAGCCGTTCGAAATCACCGCTCCAAAAAATGTCATCGGTAACGGGGATGTTTTCGTCGAAAATACCCGGGAGATTATGCAGGAAATAAAGATTTTCGGTGGCTACGGGACCGCCTTCCCAAAGTTGGTAATCCAGGTTTTTCAGGTTTTCGGAAACTTCCGAAACATGCAGGGCCATGGGTTTGTTGAGCACAAAACCCAGGGTGCCTTCGTCGTGGCGGTCGGTGATAAGGATAACGGTTTTGGAAAAAATTTCATCCAACAACAACTCGGGTGAAGCCACCAGGATTTTGCCTTTCATCAGGTTTATTTTTTGGAAACAAAAATAAAAAAACCACCTTTCATATGTGTGAAAGATGGTTTTGGGCGTATCGTAGAATACGCTTAAAGTTTTTTCAAATTGGAACCTGCTTTGAATTTCACGATTTTTTTGGCAGGGATTTTGATTTTGGCACCCGTAGCGGGGTTACGTCCGTCGCGAGCTTTGCGCGTTTGAACGGAGAAGGTTCCGAAACCGATCAAGGTAACTTTACCACCTTTTTTTAACGTTTTTTCAACGTTGCCAATGAAGGAATCCAAAGCTTTTTTGGCTTGTGCTTTGGTGATGCCGGCATCAGCGGCCATAGCGTCGATCAATTGGGCTTTGTTCATAATAGTTGGTTTTTGAAGTTATCTGAGCACAAATATAAAAAAAATTCTTTTAATAAAACACTTCGGATTTTAATCCTTCTTAATGTTTCGTTTAAGACAATATATACAAGCCCAAATAATGCACGTTCAAAATTTATTAAAATATTGATATTCAAATATTTATAAAAATTTCAAATCTTCCGTTTGATAACGGATTCCGTTGAGAAAATCCTTTGCCAACATGGCTTTTTTGGCTTGCGGTTTCAGTATTTTCGGCACGATCCAGGCGTCGGCGGCGGCGATTTTGAGTGTTTTTTGAGCCAAAACGGCGGTTCCCGGGGGTAAACCGGGCCGGTTATTGTCGATACCGGCCGAATAAATATACCATTTTTCGGCTTGGTTTTTTCTCACGGCTTGTGTCCAAGCGCCCGGATAAGGTGAAAGCCCGCGAATGAGCCGTTCGATTTCGGCGGCGGGCCGGTTCCAACGGACGCGGGTGTTTTCCTTGGTCAGTTTGGGGGCGGGATGGGGTGAGGGAATATGGGCTTGTTTCCGCGTTTCGACCTTTCCGGCAGCCAGCATATCGAGGGTTTGCAGGGTGAGCCGTGCGCCGGTGTGCATCAGTTTGTCGTGAAGGGTGCCGGCGGTTTCGTCCGGGGCGATATCC
>WGAP01000167.1 GCA_015494775.1 Flavobacteriales bacterium
AAGTTTCCTATGGCTTCCATGGAATTGATGGCCCCGGCCGGAAGTTTCGAGAGTTTACAGGCGGCCCTGGACAACGGTGCCGATTCGGTGTATTTCGGCGTGGAACAGCTCAACATGCGGGCCCGTTCGTCCATCAATTTCCGCACCGACGACCTGCCCGAAGTGGTACGGCGCACGCATGGGGCCGGCGCCCGTGCCTACCTGACGCTCAACACCGTGCTCTACGACCACGATATTCCCGTGGCGCGCCGGCTCATTGACGCCGCGCGCAAGACCGGTGTTGATGCGGTTATTGTTTCCGATCAAGCGGCCATTTTTATGGCCCGCGAGGCCGGCATGGAAGTGCATATTTCCACCCAGCTCAACGTTACCAACATCGAAACGCTCAAATTCTACGCCCGGTTTGCCGACACCATCGTATTGAGCCGCGAACTCAGTTTACGCCAAGTGCGGCATATCACCGAACAAATAAGCAAACAAAACATCACCGGCCCTTCGGGCCGTCCGGTCAATATCGAACTTTTTGCCCATGGCGCCCTTTGCATGGCCATTTCGGGCAAATGCTACCTGAGTTTGCATACCTATGCGTCGTCGGCCAACCGTGGGGCGTGCAAGCAAAATTGCCGGCATCCGTACCTGGTCATCGACAAGGAAACGGGCATGGAATTGGAAGTGGACAACGAATATATCATGTCGCCCAAGGATTTGATGACCGTGGATTTCCTGGACCAAATCCGCGATGCGGGCGTGGGCGTGCTCAAAATCGAGGGCCGGGCCCGTTCGGCCGATTATGTTGCGGTAACCACCCGCGTATATCGCGAAGCCATCGATGCCTTGGAGGCCGGCACCTACGACCGGACGAAGGTGAAGGACTGGGTCGAACGCTTGGCCACGGTTTACAACCGCGGTTTTTGGGACGGATACTACCTGGGACGCAAGTTGGGCGAATGGTCGCAGCCGGGCAATCAGGCCGTCCGGCGCAAAATCTACATCGGCCGCGGAAAGAACTACTACGCCAAGGCCGGCGTGGCGGAATTCAAGGTGGAGGCCTTCGAACTCGGTCGCGGCGACCGCGTGATGATTATCGGGCCGAGTTTGGGTGTGCGCGAACTCACACTTGACGAGATTTACGTCAACGACCGCCCCGGCCAAAAGGCCCGGAAAGGCGATATTTTGGCGGTCAAATTTCCCGAAAAAATCCGCCCGTCGGACAAGCTTTACAAAATCGTTTCCGCTACGCAGGAGGTTTGATTTTTTCGGGCGCCCCGGCGCACACGTTCACGCATCGGCGGCTGCTTCAAGACGGCGGAGCGCTTTTGCACCCGCCGGCGTTCACGCGGCGCCGTCGGGCTGTCCGCTCAAATGCGGCTTGTCGGCTCGCTGCTTTTGCGCGGGCGCGCGTGCCGCGCGCCCGCGCCCGCCCGTGCGTGGGGCTTCCTCCGGTCGCCGCCGCCGGGCGGAAAAGCATGCTCGCCGCCTGCGCCGCATAACCGCTTCCATCCCTGGCGCAAATTTAGTTTTGAGTTATGAGTTCTTAATTTTGAGTTGATTTTTATCGAAGCAAACTTGTATCGAAGCGATCGGATTTATTGACCGGTGTCTTCGACATATTACGACTTGGCCGATTTATTCCAACAGCCAATCTATTACATTCAATTTTTTGATGCCGTTAATGTTCATCGTATCATAATCCATTGTCAGCAAATATTTAGGATAACTGTCCTTGATGCCGTCAAAGGCCGAAATTTCACGCTTAAACGTTTTTTCATCATGAACCGTATAGGCAACCTGATAGTATTCCCGTTCGTTGTTGGCTTTTTGCACTACAAAATCCACTTCCCGATTATAATATTTTCCCACATACACCTTTCCGCCCCGCCTCAACAGTTCGAGAAAGACCACATTTTCGAGTTTGCGCCCCAAATCCGATTCATATTTGTTGGTTGCCATTATATTTTTTAATCCTAAATCAACCACGTAATATTTTTCGTTGGTCGAAAGCAATTCTTTCCCTCGAATGTCATAACGCGGCGCTTCATACAAAATGTAGGATTGGATAAAAAAATTCAAATATTTGATGATGGTATTGTGTGATATTTTCCTGGTCGCATTACGGTTTAGTTGACGGGCAATATTGGTTGGAGAGACATAGGCGCCTATACTGTCGAACAAAAACCGAACGATACGGTGCAGATTACTCACATTACGTAATTTATGCCGTTGGGCAATGTCTTTTATAATAACCGTGTCGTATATGGATTGCAAATAATCGTTGACCAAATTTTCGTCGGTTTTGGATAGATTTACGGCTTCGGGGAAAGCGCTTCCATTGAGATATTTTCTAAACAACCGGTCGATATTGGTTTGCTCGTCAAAAGCTGACACATATTCTTTGAACGAAAAAGGTAAAAGGTTAATCGCTATATATCTTCCGGTTAAAAGGGTTGCCAATTCGCTCGATAGTAAATATGCATTGGAACCGGTGATATACAAATCGATGTTTTTCCTGGCAAATAAACTGTTGACCAATTTTTCAAAATCATTGATCAACTGTACTTCATCCAAAAAAACGTAATATTTGCTATCGGACGTAAGGTTTTTCGTTATTTCATCATACAAGATTGTCCAATCGGTCAGGTGCAGATTTTCGCGTTGTTCAAAATTGAGAAAAATAATGTTGTCCGGATGAACGCCGTCGTCAATCAACACATTTTTAAACATTTCCAACAGCGTCGATTTGCCGCATCGTCTTATTCCGGTAATGACCTTAATCAGATTCCGGTCTTTTAATTGCCTTAATTTGTTTAGATATACTTCGCGTTTGACCATTTTTTTTGTCAAAGATACAGCTTATTGACGAAAACGCAAAATATTTTAATTTTCGTCAATAAGGATTGTTGTGATGGACGGATTGTAAAGCAATCCTTTATTTCGTCCCTAACATTATGAAGATGCGCGGGAAAAGAACGAATATAATTATGAATTTTAAATTATAAATTTTTTATTGATTTTCAGTAACATACATTGATTATTAAATAAAAAGCACGGGTTTCCCGCAGGGTTGGCGAAGCCGCTGAGGAAACCGAAGGGTTCCGAGGCCCGCGTAGGGAGACGCCGCAAGCGGCTCCCGAAGCTTGCGAAGCAAGACAAGGCGCGGGTTTTGCCCGGCTCGTGGAAGCCGCCGGCTTGCTGAGCACCTGAGCGAGACCGAAGGGCTCGCGCAGCCCGCGGCAGACCACAGGGCTGACGCGGTGGCGAAGGCAGACGTAGCAAGCGGCTGCCGGAGCAGCGAAGCAAGACCAAGGCCGGAGCGTAGCGGAGGCCTGACGGCTTGCGAAGCTGCGGAACAAGACAAGGCGCGGCTTTTGCGTCGGCCCAGGGAAGCCGTAGGCTTGTGGAGCCGCGAAGGCAGACCGCAGGGCTGCCGAAGCGCCCAATTGAAGGGCTTTTCGTATTTTTACCGCAATATCCCAAAATCGTCCGTCCGTGAAGCGCATCCTGCTGCATCCTACCTATTTTCCCAACATCGGCCATATGATAGCCCTGTGGAACGCCGATGAAATCATTTTCGAAATCCACGACCATTTCGAAAAACAAACCTACCGCAACCGGATGATTTTTCTGGGCGCGCACGGTCGCCAAATCCTGCCGGTGCCCGTGCATCACGCCAAATCCCTGCAACGTCGCCCTACACGCGAGGTGCTTATAGCCAACGATACCGATTGGCCGCGCCACCACCGGAAATCTCTGGAAACGGCCTACCGTTCGTCGCCCTATTTCGAATATTACGAAGACGATTTGATGCCGCTGTTCGAACAACGCTTCGACAACTTGCTCGACCTCAACCTGGCCACCATAGCCAAGGTTTTCGAACTGCTCGGCCGGCCCGTAACCTGGCGTCTGACCGATGAATACCGTCCGCAAGCGCCCGAAGGCGTTTCGGACCTCCGCCCATTGGTGCGGGCCAAGCAAAAACACGATTATATCGACCGTTTGGAACCCTACACGCAAGTGTTTAGCGACCGCCATCCTTTTGTGCCGGATTTGAGTTTCCTCGACCTGCTTTTTATGCAAGGGCCGGCTTCGGTGCTATACCTGGAAAAACATGCACCGCTCGTTTTGAAATAAATCCACTCGATTTACGTTTACTTCAAACCTGAAAACGCCGATGAACCGCCATCTGTCCAGCATCCTCCTAATGTTCCTGACCCTTTGGTCCGTTACGGCCCAAACGGGCGGTAAGCAGGTTATCCGTATCGACTGGCATTTGGCGTCGCAGCCGCCGGTCAAACTGCGCCCCTTGGATGTGGATTTGTTCGATGCCCCACATTACGATTTCGACGGGCAAATGATTTATTACCGGTTTTCGGTGGACGGTTTTCATATTGAGCCGCAAAGCGTGAAAATTCAGCCGCAGTTTTCGCCCTTGCCCGATGCTTGGGTTCGTTTCCTGGGGCTCGGCACCGGCCCGACCGAAGTAAAAATGCATATCGCCAATGCGGGCGCCAAGGGACGTCCGGTGAGTATTGTTTCGTTCAACGCCTTGGTTTATCGGGGCGGAAAATGGTACAAAATCGACCGTTTGGAACTCGGCTACCGGCGTCAGCCGCCCTCGATGCGCAGACGCACGGTGGCACCTGTGGGTCATAGCATACTCGCGTCGGGAAAAACCTACCGTTTTCGCGTCGAAAAAACGGGCGTTTACCGCATCGACAAATCCTTCCTGGAAAGTTTGGGTGTCAACGTGTCGCAAATCGACCCGCGCAATATCCACATTTTGGGTTGGGGCGGGCGTATGCTGCCGCTACAAAACGACGACAACCCGCAAGAACTTGCCGAAACACCCGTCGAAGTGCACGGCGAAGCCGACGGCCGGTTCGATAGCGGCGATTATATCCTTTTTTTCGCCTACGGCGAACATAGTTGGAACAACGAAAGTCAAACCTTTAACAACCTTTACATCGACAAGGCCTATTATTACCTCCACATTGACGACACACCCGGCCTTCGGATTACGGAATACACGCCTCCGTCCGGTCAGCCCGGTTTGACGCTGGACGAATACTACACCGAGCGTTTCTACGAAACCGACAGTATCAACATCGGTAAATTGGGCCGGCGTTGGTTCGGCAATAATTTCAATCAAGGACAAGCCGTCCGCACTTTCGACTTTGATTTTCCGCCCAGGGTTCCCGGGCGTAAACTCCGTTATTCGCTGCGTGTGGCCACCGACAATCCCGCGCCGAGCAGTTTGGCCATAAGCATCAACGGCACACCCGCCACGGCTTTGAACATCAATGCGCTGACCGACATTATGCGCAACAACGGCTTGCTGGCCATCGGCGCCTTGCGCAAAGACAGTATCGATGTGAGCGGCGACCATATCAGTGTTCGCCTGCAATACAACGACAACGGTTATGCCTCGGCACGTATTCATCTGGATTACCTCAAAGTGGGCGCCTTTTGCCGGCTACAAGGACGTAGCGACGGCTTTTTGGTGCGTCATCCTGCGCAGGAAAGCGCATCGGACAATGTGCGTTTCCACCTGAGCAATGCGCAAGACGTGCCGGCCGTGTGGGATGTGAGCAATCCGTTTGACATCAAACGCATTTCCAACAACGGCCAACCGGATTTTTATTGGACGGCCGAGCCCGGCGACGGTCGTTATTTTGTGCTGGGAACCCGTTTCCTTTCGCCCGAAAAGGCAGGGAAAACCGATGTGGAACAATCGGATCTCCACTACGATGTTTTCTACAATTCGGGCAGTTTGCATTCGCCCGATTACCTGCTCATTGCGCCCGCGGCCTACGAAGCATCGGCGCGCCGCCTTGTGGAATTTCATCGGCAACAAGGGCTCAGGGCCTATTTTGCTCCCTTGGAAAAAATCTATTTGGAATTCGGCAACGGCACACCCGATCCGGCGGCCATACGGAATTTTATCCGTTATGTTTATTTGAACGCACCTTCGCCCTCGGAACGTTTGCGCTACGTTTTGCTGATGGGCGACACTTCGTGGGATTTTAAAAACCTGATGCACGATGCCGGGGAGAACAGTAATGTGATTCCTTCCTACCAAAGTTATCAGAGTTTTTCCCTGGTTTCCAGTTTTGTAACCGATGATTTCTTTGCCGATATGGACGACGGCGAAGGATGGCTCGATATGAATGCGGCCATTCCCGACCTGGCCGTAGGTCGCCTTACGGTCAATTCCGCCGACGAAGCCGAAAAAATGACGGACAAACTCCTGCATTATTACGACACGGCAACCTATGGTATTTGGCATAATACCGTAACGCTGCTCTCCGACGACGCCGACGGCCCGGATCGCGTATGGGAACTGGGCCTCATATACAGCACTTTGGACATTGCACACGACATCGAAACCCATCATCCGTATATCCGGCTCAATAAAATTTACCTGGATGCTTATCGCCAACAATCCACCTCGGGCGGTTACCGCTACCCCGAAGCCAAGCGCGATCTGCTTAATGCCTTTGAACAGGGCACTTTAATTCTCAACTTTATAGGCCACGGCAACGAATACGGATGGACACACGAACGGGTGATGAATGTGCCCGAAATAAAATCTTTGCGCAATTACGACAAATTGCCCTTCGTGTCCACCGTAACCTGCGAGTTCGGCCGTTTTGACAATCCCGACCTGGTAAGCGGGGCCGAATTGTTTACCAACAACTTCCAAGGCGGGGCCTTTCAGGTCATTACCACCGTGCGCGAAATCAATGCCCATGCGGGAATGAACTTCAACAAACGGCTTTACAAATTCCTTCTGGGTACCGAAACGGGACAATTCGTCCGATACCGAACGCCGGGCGAAGCCCTGATGATGGCCAAACAAAATTGGGGGAGCATCAACAACAAAATCTCTTTGCTGGGCGATCCGGCCATGCCCTTGCATTTCGGAGCACCGCGCGTGGTCATTACCCAAGTACAGGGAATGCTCACCGACACTATTCGCGCCCTGGACCACGTGCAAGTGAAGGGAAAAGTTTATGATGCCAATAATCAATTCCTTTCCGGCTACAACGGAAATTTGTCGGTAAGGATTTCAGACAAATCCATCGAAGCCCATACATTGAATAACGACAATGTGCCCGGTCAAAATATCGATTTCCGCAAAATAGGCCCTACGATTTTCAGCGGACAAACGCGCATCGAAAACGGCGAATTCCAATTTGAATTTGTCGCACCCAAGGACTTACGTCCCAATTACGGCAACGGGCGCATCGGGCTCTACGGCCGTCAGGATACCGACATACGTCACGGCGTGGACACCACACGCATTGTGGGGGGCATCAACACCCAAGCACCCGCCGACAA
>WGAP01000168.1 GCA_015494775.1 Flavobacteriales bacterium
TGTCGTTTGCTTTCCACGGGCCGGTTATTTTTCTTGGTTTTGCCGGCGCATCCGTCGCACGAAGGCGGCCCGGCTAAGGGGTTCGTAAATTTGTTTTTCGCCCACCAGAATAAGGTCGTCGGCATCGGTTTTGCGGTAACTGTAATGGGCCAGATTGCCGGTTTCGGTGCAGATGGCGTGCACCTTGGTTACGTATTCGGCAATGGCCATCAGGTAGGGCATGGGGCCGAAGGGTTTGCCACGGTAGTCCATATCCAGGCCGGCGATGATAACGCGCAGGCCGTTGTTGGCCAAAGTGTCGGCCACTTCGATGATGTCGTCGTCGAAAAATTGGGCTTCGTCGATGCCCACCACTTGGATGTTATCGGTGTCCACGGCATCGAGAATTTCGCGGGCCGAGCTTACCACCTTGGAAGGGATTTGTTTGGCATCGTGCGACACCACGTGGGTTTCGTCGTAGCGGTTGTCGATGGCGGGTTTAAAAATTTCGATGTTTTGGCGGGCGATTTGGGCCCGGCGAAGCCGGCGGATGAGTTCATCGGTTTTGCCCGAAAACATGGAACCGGTGATCACTTCGATCCAGCCGAGTTTGTCGCTTTGGTTTACGGGAAGTTCAAGAAACATAGGGCGCTGGGTTTTTGTGCGGGTTCGACAATCAATATTTAATTCGTAATTTCGTTGTTACAAAGATAATCAAACGAAAGCACACATTGCCATGGCAAACGGAAAAAAGGAAATCCAAAACATGTTAAGGGCCGAAATCATTCTGCTGGCCGGACGTTTGCTCAAAGCGGCCGACACGGCCGAATTCGAAAAATTGGTCGCGGATTTCCAGGCGCTTTACAACAAATTGGCCGCCTGGGAATACCTGAATCAGGCGGATTTGCTCCCCGGTACAGCCGCATCCTGGGAGCGGCTTTTTGATCATAAGGAGTCGGAGAAAAAACAGGAAACAGCACAGGAAACCAAAGAAACCGAACAAGTTCCCGAAAATAATCCGCTACCGGAAAACAAATCATCCGAGGAAAATATTATTAGTAAACACGAGGATTTATACCGCCGTTCGGTGCGTTCGCATTTCAAGGACAAACAAGCCGGAACGGAACCCGCCCCTTCCAAGCCCGAAACACCGGCACATAGCGGCGCTAAACTCAAAATCGGGCTGGCCGACAAAATCGCCTTGCTCAATAATTTGTTCGACAAACAACCGGATTTGTTCGATACGTTTTTGGACGAGGTGGGGAGGGCGCCCACTTACGACAACGCGTTGGAAATTGTGGGGCGCTACCGTGAACAACTGGATTGGACGGGCAAGGACGAATACGAATTCCGGCTTATCCAACTGATACAAGCCAAATTCGCCTGATATGCCCGGCAAACTGACTTTGGTGCCCACGCCCATTGGCAACCTGCGCGATATGACCTACCGCGCCGTGGAGGTTTTGAACCTGGCCGATTTGATTTTGGCCGAGGATACACGCACTTCGCGCAAGCTCTTGCAGCATTACGGCATTGACAAGCCCTTGCAATCCTTTCATAAATTCAACGAACACCGCAGCCGCGGGCGCATCGGCGAACTTTTGGCTGCCGGCAAGCATGTCGCCTACATCACCGATGCCGGCACGCCGGGCATTTCCGACCCGGGTTATTTGCTGGTGCGCGAAGCCCTGGAACGCGGTGCCGAGGTGGAAACCCTACCCGGCCCTACGGCTTTGATTCCGGCCTTGGTCAATTCGGGCTTGCCCTCGGAGCGTTTTGTGTTCGAGGGTTTTTTGCCCGTAAAAAAAGGCCGCAAAACCCGCCTGGAAACCCTGTGCGACGAAGTCCGGACAATGATTTTCTACGAAAGTCCGCACCGGCTGGTCAAAACGCTGAACCAATTGGCCGAAGTTTTCGGCCCCGAACGTCCGGCTTCGGTTTCGCGCGAGCTGAGCAAAAAATTCGAAGAAACCCGCCGGGGCACGCTGGCCGAGTTGGCCGCCCATTACGAAGCACATCCGCCCAAGGGGGAGATTGTATTGGTGGTTGGGGGGAGGAGGGATTAGTGTTTTTTCTGGAAATTTGGAACCATTTGGCGTTTCTACACAACTTCCATTCTACAAACAGAACCCTCCGCGCCAGGGATGGGAGCGGTATGAGCCGCCGGCGGTGCCGATGGTTTTCCGCCCGGCGGAGATACTGTGTTATTTTCCAAATTATTTTTTCATATTTTCTTGTTTCATTTTTTTATTAATTTTGTTTATGCATTTATGCATTAGGAAGGCAAGATTCCTTTTTGGATTTTTGTCTATCCTGCGTAGTGGGAGTTCGGCTCCCACTACTTTGTTTACTCAC
>WGAP01000169.1 GCA_015494775.1 Flavobacteriales bacterium
CGCGGGCGGCAGCTTCGCTGCCGGAATGCCGTAGCACAACCAAGCCACATTGTAGCAGAGGGCCGGTTTCCCGAGCGCCCGAAGGGCGCGAGGGACACGCCCAAAAAATATTTATCAAAAAAATCCCCGTCCGGCTTTCTTAATGCTTGCCCTTCTTATGCTCCCATGGATACGGAATGCCTTTGAGCTTGTATTGGTCGCGATAGTCGTATTTGGGATGTTTGAGCGACAAGTAAATCAGTCGTTGCACCTCACTGCGGATGTTCAACTGGTAGAGCAGCCGGTTTTTCATGGTCGGGTAAACGCGGTTCGAAAGGAATATGTACACGATTTGCTCCTCGGGGTCGGCCCAAACCATGGTGCCCGTAAAGCCCTGATGGCCGAAACTCCGGTCGGAAATTTCCTCGAAGGTAGGCCCGAGCACGCCCTTAAACTGCCGCATATCCCAGCCCAGCCCGCGGCGCACACTGTCGGCCGCAAAATAGCGGTGGCGGAAAATCCGCTCGGTGCTGTCGCTAATATAACGCCGGCCGCCGTAGTAACCGCCCTGCAAGTGCATTTGCATCACCTTGGCCAAGTCCTCGGCATTGCCGAACAGACCCGCATTGCCGTTGACGCCGTCCAACATGGCCGCGCCCATATCGTGCACATAGCCGCGCAACTCCTGATGACGCCAG
This sequence comes from Flavobacteriales bacterium, assembly GCA_015494775.1. GTDB lineage: Bacteria > Bacteroidota > Bacteroidia > Flavobacteriales > Flavobacteriaceae > JAADED01. Next base: position 678 of record WGAP01000169.1, read on the forward strand.
TAATCGTCCACTTCGGTGGGAACGATTTTGATCATGGGCGTATTTTTCCAAGGATTGTAGGTCAAACTATACGCGCCCATGGGTTTGTAGAAAACCGAATCGGTGTAACGGTCCAGGTCGGTATGGTAGCGTTCGAGCATGAATTTTTTCCACAAATAAAAAGGCAAACCGCTATACACGTACTTGCGCTCCTTGTATTGCGGAGCATCCTTTATTTGCTGCCAAATGGTGTCGGGATAGGTGGAAATAAGGTAGAAATTCCGTGCCACCGTAATTTCGAAGCCGGGTTCCTTGCGGTAGCGGTAATATTTGCGCATGGGCTTGTGGGTAACCGAATCGATGGTTTGCAGGTAGAACGGAATCCAGGATTTTATTTTGGCATAATGCGAAAGCACCGAAATCACGTCCAACGTATCCTTATTGCTCCCTTTCAGGTAGGGAAGCAAATCGCCCAAACGGTCGGTCAGTTTAAAGCCGCCTTCGTCGTAAATCCGCATCATGGACGTGGTGGATGAAATGACCTTGGTTACCGAAGCCAGGTCGAACACATCATCGGTACAGGTGGGTTCTTTGCCGTTGTAGCGGTGATAGCCGTAGCTTCGCAGGAAAACAATACGGCCGTTGCGCGCAGCCAATACCACACCGCCGGGCGCCGCCATGGTGTCCATCATAAATTGCATAAGCGAATCCACCTTGTTCAGCCGGTGGGAGTCCATATCTTCCTGCTCGGGAAATCCGTAGGCCAAGCGGCCGATTTTGGCGGTGGTTACTCCCGTGCCCACGGGATAACGTTTGTTTACGCTCACCGGCAATTTACCCCGGAAAGCCAAAGCACCGTAGAGCAATTGCGGTACGGCGCGTTGGGTAAAATCGTTGTTTTGATAAGCTACCACCACACTGCGTCCCGGCAGTTCGTCTTTCCATGGCAAAAGCGCATAGGGCGAAGTGAACACCGCCAAAACCGTAGGTTTTGCCCGGGCTATCAGGTCGATGAGTTGGCGGGTGCGGTCGCTCAATTGGTAGGGTTTCCACGGATTGGCCGTGTTTTTGAACACCGCCACAATCACGCGGTTGAACTTTTGCAGGCGTTCCACATCCTTTTCGTTCGTTACGGAAACGCGCTGTATGTGTTGGTATTTGTTCAAATAAGTAAAAAAGATGCTGTCGTGTTCGGCTTCTTCGCCCAGCGGAACGTAGGCCGTGGCCGGTTCCAAATCGACGAAGGGCAGGAAATGTTCCTCATTTTTGACCAAGGTCATCGCTTGTTCAAAGGCCGATTGCACCAAGGCCGTATCCATGGCGGTAGATAAGCGTTTTACATTTTCCACGGCACGCGGCTTGTAATCGAAAAGGCCGGCCCAAAATTTGGCCCGCATAATCTTTTTGACCGATTCGGCCAGTCGTGCTTCGGTGATAATGCCTTCGGCGTATTTCTGCTTGAAGTAGGCCATGCTCTCTTCCACATCGCGCGGAAACAGTATCACATCGTTGCCGGCCAGGAATGCTTTCAGGTTGGCCTCACGGGGCGTGGTGTAGTCGGCCACGCCTTTCATGCCCATGGCATCGGTCATGATGATGCCTTGAAAGCCCAAGCGTTTTTTCAGGATACCGGCCACCATACGCGGCGAAATGGTCGAAGGCACGCCCGTATAATCCAAGGCCGGAACGCGCAAGTGAGCCACCATTACGCCCGTCAGTCCGCGCGGAATGAGGTATTTGTAGGGATACAATTCCACCGAATCGATGCGTTCGTAGGAAAAAAGCACGCTGGGCAAGGTTTTGTGCGAATCCTTGCTCGTGTCGCCATGGCCGGGAAAATGTTTGGCGGTGGTCAGGATACCTTCGTCCTGCATACCTCGGGTAGCCGCCCAACCCTTCCGGGCCACATTGTCTTTGTCCTCGCCAAACGAACGGTTGCCGATGATGGGATTGAGCGGATTGGTATTGATGTCCACATCGGGCGCATAGTTCATCGAAAAACCTTCCAATTGCAATTGACGCCCCATTCGACGGGCGATGCGGTAAACCAAACTGTCGTTGCGCAAGGCGCCCAACGTCATGTTCCACGGATAGGCCAACACCGAATCTTCACGCATGGCCAGTCCCCACTCGGCATCGATAGCCGTGATGAGCGGAATTTCGGCCACCGATTGCATGTGGTTGTTCATGCGCAAATGATCCGAAGGATGCCCTTTCAGGAAGCCCACGCCGCCCACATGCAAATCGCGCACATAATGGTCCACCTTGGCCAAATTTTCGGACGTGTAGGCCGACGGCACGTGCACCATAAAAAGTTGGCCGATTTTTTCGTCCAAACTCATCCGGGCATAAATGCTGTCGATTTTTTGTTCAACGCGGCTGTTCAGGTAAAGCGGATCGGGTTGCTGGGCGCGCAGGGCAAGGTTAGCCATCAGCACCGCCAAGAGCAAGGAAAAACGTTTCATCTGCATCATTTTTTCAATCCGAATATTACGATTTTTCCCGCAATTGCCCAAGGAGTTTAGGGCACTTTATGGTTATTTGTTTCGGGCGCCGGAAGCCGGCGCGCCGCGCCTTCGGCTTCGTGCTTGTCTTCCGGCAGCTTCACAAGCCGTCGGGGCGCCGGCGGCGGAATGAAATTCCGCGCCGGCGGCGCAAAAAAAATACCGGCAAGTGCTTTTTAAACGGAATTTACCGACTATTTTGCGTCGTGCCAATAAAATACCACTCGTTTTTTTGCGCCGCCGGCCCCGCGCTTTGCGCGGCGCCGGCGCCCCTTGTCTTGTTCCGCACCTCGGGGAGCCGGCACGCGTCGCCGATATATAAAGAAAACGTAAACAATTGAAAATCAACTCAAAACTAAAAACTCATAATTAACCACGCGTTTGTCTCCCCTCGGGCTCCGCGAGCCCTTTGGTCTCGCTTCGCGGCTTCGGGAGCCGGCCGCCCTTCGCCTTCGCTCGGGCGGCGTCTCCCTACGCAGGCCTCGGAACCCTTCGGTTTCCTCGGCGGCTACGGGAACCTGCGGCTTCCGAAAGCCAAGCCAACGGCCGCGCCTTGTTTCCCTCCGCAACCCTCGGAGCCCGCCCCTTCGGGCCGTTCTCCTCGGGGCGCGGCAACACCGCGCTTTTCTGTTAGAAATAAATCATAACTTGTTGATAATCAATTCAAAATTCAAAATTCAGAATTCATAATTAATCACACTGCTGCGTGTTTCAAAAAACCGACAACCCCGGTTGATAATTCCCGTATTATGTGGTATTTTCGTCTAAAATTCCTGTTATGCCCATTCATCCCGCGCTTATTCGTCCTTCATCCATCGTGGTGGTGGGCGGTTCGGATAACCTTCATGCGCCCGGCGGCCGCTTGCTGAAAAACCTGATGGACCATCATTTCGACGGAAAATTGTATGTGGTCAACCCGAAAAAAGCCCGCGTCCAAGGGCTTCCGTCCTATCCCGATGTCAAGGATTTACCCGGCCGGGTGGATTTGGCCCTTATTGCCATTCCGGCCCGCTTCGTGGAAGATGTGGTACGTACCTTGGCGCGCAAAAAAGGCACGCGTGGGTTTATCATCATTTCGGCCGGCTTTGCCGATACGGGCCCCGAAGGCAAAGCCCTCGAACAACGTATTGCGGCCGAAGTGGAACGCGTGGGCGGAAGTTTGCTCGGCCCCAATAACATCGGACTTATCAACACACATTACGCCGGCGTGTTTACCACGCCCGTTCCTGAACTCGACCCCCAAGGCGTGGATCTTATTTCCGGCTCGGGGGCTACGGCCGTGTTTATTATGGAAGCGGCCATGCCTTTGGGCTTGCGTTTCAACAGTGTTTGGACCGTGGGCAATGCGGCCCAAATCGGTGTGGAAGATGTTTTGGAACATTTGGACGCCACCTACGTGGATGCCAAGGGCCGCAGCATTATGATTTATGCCGAAACCATCAAGCAGCCGCAAAAATGGTTGCGCCATGCCCGTTCGTTGGTCGAAAAAGGCGCCCGTATTGTGGCCGTCAAGGCAGGGACTTCGCAGGCCGGAAGCCGTGCCGCCTCATCGCACACCGGTGCAATGGCCACGCCCGATGCCGCCGTGGACGCGCTTTTTGCCAAGGCGGGCATCCTTCGCGCCTACGGCCGCCTGGATATGATTTACCGGGCCGGCGTGTTCCGGTTTCCTCAACCCGCGAGCCGGCGTATGATTGTGGTAACCCATGCCGGCGGGCCGGCGGTGATGCTTACCGATGTGTTGGAAAAAAACGGCTTCCAAGTGCCCGAAATCCGGCATCCCAAAGCCCGGGAATTAAAGGAAGAAGTACTGTTCCCCGGCGCTTCGGTCAAAAATCCCATCGACATTTTGGCCACCGGCACGGCCGAACAGTTGGACAAAACGCTTGAATACAGTTTAAAATATTTCGAACCCGGTGCCATAAGCGTCATATTCGGCAGTCCGGGCCTTTTTCCCGTGGACGATGCCTACAAGGTGATTGACCGCCATATCCGTAAATCTCCCGTTCCGGTGTATCCCATTATGCCTTCCCTGATCAACACGGCCCGAGAAATGGAAGCGTTTCGCCGCCAAGGTCATTTTCATTTCACCGACGAAGTGATGTTCGGTCGTGCTTTGGGCGATACGGTCAAGCGTCCGCCGCTTTTCGACCGGCCAAACCAAAAGGATGAAAACTTACGCCGTCAGTTGCTCGAAATCATCGAAGGGCAAAGCGGCTATTTGACACCCGACCGGGTTTCGGCATTACTACAAACGGCCGGTTTACCTGTGGTGGAACAAAAAATCATCAACCGGATCGAAGATTTGGAAAAACTTCCCGATGATTTCTTCCCGGTGGCGATGAAAGTCATCGGGCCGGTGCACAAAACCGAAACCGGCGGCGTGCGGCTCGGCATTTCCGGCTTGGATGAAGCACTGCGGCATTACCGCGAATTGATGGAAATTCCCGAAGCCACGGGCGTGTTGGTTCAGCCCATGATACAAAGTCCGGTGGAAATGTTTGCCGGACTGAAAAAAAATGGCCCGTTCGGTCATTTGCTCCTGCTGGGCGAAGGCGGCATACACTTGGAAATTCGTAAGGACATAAAAAAAACACTTGTCCCGGCCGGACCCGAAGAATTGGACTATTACACGCAGTCCCTGCAAATTTATCCCGTACTGAAAGGTTTTCGCGGGAACCCTGGCATCGACATTCCGGCTTGGATAAATTTACTCGAAAAACTCTCGGTATTGGCCGTCAACCTGCCGGAAATCGAAGAAATGGATCTGAATCCCCTACTTTTCCGCCATTCCCGGCCCGTTATTGTGGATGCACGCATTCGCATTTGATAAATTATTCTTCGAAATTTTGCCAAACCGGTAAATACCTTTGAACCTGATTAGGGATAAATTATGGAAAATTCAAGATAAAATTTTACCTTTGTATAAATTACAACCCAAAAATACCGGTTATTATGAAAACTAAATTATTCTTTTGGTTCACTTTTATTGCCCTTATTGTTCCCGGCTTTCTACGGGCACAGGAAGTGCAAGTGGGTGGTGGAACGGAAATCAATACCCATCTGCCCATTGAGCCCTACTACGGTTATTCCTATTCCCAGCAAATCTATCTGGCTTCGGAAATAGGCGACACCGACGGCGGCACCATTACCGCCATCAAATTTTACTATCACGGAAACGGCATATCCCATTCCAACGATTGGACGGTTTATATCGGCCATACCACCAAAACGGAATTCACGTCCAACACCGATTGGGTCCCCGTTTCGAGTATGACCCAGGTTTTTTCGGGAAATATCGGCACCGTTTCCGCCGACGGGTGGGTTACCATCGACATCAACGATTGGACCTACAACGGCACCGACAATATTGTGGTGGCCGTGGACGAAAATCAATCCAGCTACGACAGTTCCGGCGATGATTTTTACTGCACGGCCGTTTCGAACAACCGTGCAATCGAATATCATAATGACAGTACAAACCCCGACCCTGCAAACCCGCCTACGGCATCGTCGGGAAATCCCAAGGCCTTTGTGCCCAACATTATTTTTGTCGGCTTGCAAGCCGTTTGCGGCACGCCGACATCTGCAACGGCTACGCCTACATCCGAAACCGAAGCCACATTGAGTTGGAATGCCAACGGCGCTTCGCAATGGGAATTGGAATGGGGCCCGGCAGGGTTTACCCAAGGAAGCGGAACCACGGTAACGGGTATTACCCAACCTTCCTATCAACTGACCGGACTTACGGTGGGTGATTACGATTACTACGTTCGCGCCGATTGCGGCGGTGGCACATACAGCAATTGGGCCGGCCCTATTTCCTGGACACAAACCCACGGCAACAACGATTGTGCCAATGCCCTCAACCTGACCGTTTATCCCGAAGGCGGTGGCAGTGGCAACGAAATTACGCAAAACACCAACTTCTCCACACCCAGTTCCATGTCGCAAACCTCTTGCGACAGCTACGGGGACAACTATGATTTGTTCTATTCCTTCACAGCTCCTTCGACCGGAGCGATAAAAGTTATCACCGGCGGCACCAAGGGCGATAATGTCGAAGCGGCGGTTTATGATAGCTGCGGCGGTACCGATTTTGCCTGCTTTGACCAAAGCAACACCAAAACCGTTTCCGGTTTAACCCCCGGCAATAATTACATCCTGCAAATTTGGCACGACTCCGGTAATCGCGGAGAATTCACTATTGTATTGGAAGAAACATGCCCCGCACCCACCGGCTTAGCCGCCTCGCCCACTTCCGAATCCGAAGCCACATTGAGCTGGGATGCCAACGGTGGCTCCCAATGGGATTTGGAATGGGGCCCGGCAGGGTTTACCCAAGGAAGCGGAACCATGGTAACGGCACTTAGCCAACCGACCTACCAACTCACCGGCCTTTCCGGCGGCACCGCCTACGATTATTATGTACGCACCGATTGCGGCGGCGGATCATATAGCGATTGGGTCGGGCCTTTTAGCTGGACACAACTCCCGTCCAACGATGATTGCGCTCATGCCACCGAAGTGGCCTCGCTTCCCTACCACGACAGTTTGGACGCCAGCGGCGCTACTAACAACGCGGGTTTTATATCCATTTGCTCCAATGCCATGAACGATGGTGTTTGGTACAAATTCACCGTTGACCAGGTCAATGGCGATATTACCGTTACCGCCGACCCCGACGGATGGGATCCGCAACTGGATGTGTATGAAGGCACCGACTGCGCTTCACTTACTTGCGTTCAAGCAGAAGATGCCCATGGCTCGGGAACAGCCGAAAGCATCACCTTTACCCCCACGGCCGGAAGCACTTATTATGTGAATGTCGGCTATTACAGCGGCAATACCGACCGTCCCGAAGGGCCGTTTACCCTGGACATTTCGGGTAATGTAACGCTCAAACAACATAATCCCGAGTTTCAAAACTTCGTTTTGTATCCCAACCCTACCCACGGACGTGTTTCCTGGAACACCTCCAAACACGTGCAATCGGTTTCGGTAATGGATCCCGGCGGCAAAGAATTGTTCCGTATCAATGAACCCGGAAATGGCGTTGACCTGCACCGGTTGGCCGCGGGAACCTACATTTTGAATATCCGCATTCAAGGCGTAAACCAAAGCTTTGTCATTGTCAAAGATTAAGCGCCTACTTGCCTGAAATTTGATGAAGGCGGTCCTTGGGGCCGCCTTTTATAATAACTGCTTATAGGTTTATAAGACACTACTTATAGCCCTTGGGATTTATTTATAATGATTTTAAATTATATTTGCAACAAATATTACATAACAAAAAACCAAAAGCTATGATCTCCAAAGAAAAAGTAATGGAACAAATCAGGCAAGCCCGCTTCAATCATAAGCGTTGGATGAACTATGCCAAAGCCATTCATTTGGGACTTCCGGTGGACAAGGACGCCACCCCACTCTACGATACCGATTGTAAATTCGGAAAATGGTATCACGGCGAAGGCCAGGTTTTTCGCGGCATGCCTTCGTATGACAAAATTGACGAACTGCATCACGCACTGCACGATGTGTATATGAACTTTTACAAAACTTGGAAAGAACCCGCCAAACCCAAGCTTTTCGAATCCAAAAAATCATGTGAGGCCAAGCGCCAAAAACACATGAAGGAATTGATGGACAAGCTGTTCGAAATTTCCAAACTGCTCATTGCCCAATTGGACGAATTCGAACGCGACATCAAGGACTTGCACGAATGGGAATTCAAGCAAGGCGGTTGGGCCTAAGACATACGGCACGATTTTTAGGTATGGGTTGTCCGCAAGGATGACCCTTTTCTTTTTTTATTTTTTTGGCTTCGCGAGCCCTTCGGTCTCGCTCCGCTTGCTCCGGCAGCCCTGCGGTCTGCCTCGCGGGCCTCGGAACCCTTCGGTTTCCTCGGCGGTCGCCGGGCCGCTGTGCGTCCTGGCTCTTTATTGGCAAGCCGCCGCCACATAATTGTTTTTAAAAACGAGCGTAAGTTGTTGAACGTCAATTCAAAATTCAAAATTTAGAATTCATAATTAAATTTGCGCCAGGGATGGGAGCGGTATGAGCCGCCGGCGGTGCCGATGGTTTTCCGCCCGGCGGAGGCGATCGGAGGAAGCCCCACGCACGGGCGGGCGCGGGCGCGCGTGCCGCGCGCCCGCGCAAAACCACGGCATCCGCCAAGGCGAATATAAGCGGACAGCCCGACGGCGCCTATGCGTTGCAGCAAGCATAAAACATTCACACCAAGTCTTGAATTCGACTTATCCGACATTTTATGCTTGCTGCAACGCCGTGAGGAAAGGGGTTTCCGCAAGGGCGCTCCGCCGTCCCGAAGCGGAACCCGTGGCCCCGCCGCGGCGCCGAAGGCGCCGGGCGGATGGCCGGACATAAACCTTTGAAAATCAACGAAACGCTCCGCCCCGCGGCTTCGCCGCGGGGCGGAGCGCCGACAAATTTAATCCAAAGTCCGGCCATCCGCCGCGGGCATCCGCCCGCCGGCGGGGCCCCGAACGCAGGCGCCGGGGCGCCCTAAAAAATAAAACACGCCGTCATCAAATAAACCGCTTGTTCCGAACCATGCCGGGCAACATTTATTAAACGCATTTGTCGTATTTTTGCCGCAAAAGCAAAACCCTCTATGCTCAAAGTCAATAATCTTTCCATACAATTCGGCAAACGCGTCCTGTTCGACGAAGTAAACGCCCAATTTACCAAAGGCAATTGCTACGGTATCATCGGGGCCAACGGTGCCGGTAAATCCACCTTCCTGAAAATCCTGGCCGGCGAAATGGATCCCACCACCGGCCATGTGGAACTCGAAAAGGGCAAACGTATGTCGGTCCTGGAACAAGACCACCACAAATATGACGACTACCCCGTGCTGGACACCGTGATGATGGGCAACCGCGAGCTCTACGATATCATGAAGGAAATGGACGCCTTGTATGCCAAAGAAGATTTCGGCGACAAGGATGCCGAACGTGTGGGCGAACTGCAAGTGCGCTTCGAAGAAATGGGCGGTTGGAACGCCGAAGCCGAGGCGGCGGCCTTGCTTTCGAACCTGGGCGTGTCCGAGGATTTACACTATGTAAAAATGAAGGACTTGGAACCCAAAATGAAGGTGCGCGTGCTGCTGGCCCAAGCGCTTTTCGGCAACCCCGATGTGTTGATATTGGACGAGCCCACCAACGACCTGGACTTTGAAACCGTGGCCTGGCTCGAAGATTTTTTGGCCAATTACGAAAACACGGTCATCGTGGTGTCGCACGACCGCCACTTCCTGGATGCCGTGTGCACGCACATTGTGGATATTGACTACGGCAAACTGAATTTCTACACCGGCAATTATTCGTTCTGGTATCAGTCCAGCCAATTGGCGGCGCGCCAACGGGCCCAGCAAAACAAAAAATTGGAGGAAAAACGCAAGGAATTGGAGGAATTTATCCGACGTTTTTCGGCCAATGTGGCCAAATCCAAGCAAGCCACCGCCCGCAAGAAAATGTTGGAAAAACTGCGCGTGGATGATATCCGGCCGTCCAGCCGGCGCTATCCGGGCATTATTTTTGAACAGGAACGCGAAGCCGGCGATCAAATTTTCGAGTGCGAAAACCTGTCCAAATCCCAGGAAGGCGATTTGCTTTTTGCCCGGGCCGAATTTGTCCTGCAAAAGGGTGACAAGGTTTTGCTGCTGTCCAAAGACAGCCGCGCCACCACGGCCTTTTACGAGATTATCAACGACCGGCTGGAACCCGACAGCGGCACCTACCGTTGGGGTGTTACTACCATTCGCGCCTATTTGCCCTACGACAATACGCCCTATTTTCAAGAAGACCTGAGCTTGGTGGATTGGCTGCGCCAGTGGGCCAAAACACAGGAAGACCGCGAAGAAGTCAATCTGCGCGGATTTTTGGGCAAAATGCTTTTTAGCGGCGACGAAGCGCTCAAATCCGTAAAAGTGCTTTCGGGTGGCGAACGCATCCGGGCCATGCTTTCGCGCATGATGCTCCAACGCGGCAATGTGCTCATGCTCGACGAACCCACCAACCACCTGGACCTCGAAAGCATTCAGGCCTTGAACAACGCCCTCAAACGCTTCAAGGGAACGGTAATTTTTACCACCCGCGACCACGAATTCGCCCAAACCGTGGCCAACCGCATCATCGAAATCACGCCGGGCGGCACCATCGACCGCTTGATGAGTTTCGACGAATATATGTCCGACCCCAAAATCAAAGCCCTGCGCGAAAAAATGTATGCCGGATGATTACCAAAGAAAAACTTTTGGGACTACGGCCCGAAATGTTCCGCTCGGCCTTCGAACTGACGGTGCGCTACCGGGATTTGGACACCTTTGCCCACGTAAACAATGCCGTTTACCTGACTTATATCGAAACCGGACGTTCGCATTATATCCGCAACCTCTTGGGCGATGAAATCAATTGGAAAGACCGCGGATTTATCCTGGGCACCAATCATGTGGTCTATGTGCATCCGCTGTTTTTGTTTGACAAAGTCGTGGTGCGCAGCGGCGTGGCGCGCATCGGCGAGCGGAGCGTTACTTTCGTGAGCTTGGTGGAAAACGGCCAAGGAAAACCCTCGGCCTACGGCTATGCCGTATTGGTGGCCTACGACTTTGAAAACAAGCGCAGTATTCCGGTGCCGGAAGTTTGGCGTGAGCGTTTCGAAAAAACGGACCGGTTTTTGCTTGACTATTTCGGACAAAATTCATGAATATGAAAAAAATTTTTTCGGCCCTTTTGCTCGGCCTGTTGGGATGGGCCGGCATGTTAGCCCAAGACACCGTTTCGGTAAAGCCCGAAGGTTTCCGTCCGCCATGGCTGCTCCTGCGTGTGCTTCAAGGCGGCAAGGCCTTGTATTTGCAAGCGGCCGACAGTATTCCGCAAGACAAACCCGTGCATTTTATCCTGCAAAATCAACCCGTGGGCGAATATGCCCTGCAATTCAATATGAACGAACCGCGCGGATTCCGTTTTATTTACGACGGACATTCCATGGAACTGCATTTCGACAAAAAAGGTCATGCCGTTTCGATCAAGGGTTCCAAGGAAAACAAGATCTATTTCGATTTCCTGCGCCAATACGACAGTTTGCGCAACCGGCTCAAAAGTTTGGAAAAACAATTTGCCCGACATCCCGGGCCCGATAGCAAGAAGGACTATATCGAAACACGCAAAAAATATTACGCTCTTTTCGACCGTTTCGCCCGAAAGGCCAAAGGCCTTTTTGCCGCCCATTTGATAGCCGCACACAAGGATGCCTTTCCGCCCGAACCCTTGGGTTCGTTGGACGATTACGTTCGCTACGACGAAGCCCATTATTTCGATTACACGCCCATGAACGACAGCGTACTGATTCATTCCAACGTGCTCACCGACAGGATTATGCGCTACGTATTCCGCATGCCGGTAAAAGGATATGGCAAGGCCAAAACCGATGCCTACCTGCGACGCATGAAAAACATTTTCGACCGGCTCCAATATCCGCCCATGCGTGCCGAGATTTTACGCGGCTTTATCGGCGTGTTTCACAAAACCGACCGGGATGTGGAAAAATACCTCATCGGTTTGTACAAGCAATTGCCCGAAACCCGGAAGGAACCGGGCTTTTTGGATAATCTCCAAAAAATCCCCGTGCCTGCCAAAGGCGATATTTTCCCGCTGACCGAATTGCACCGCTTGGGTAAATTCACACTTCCTGCGGGCAAAAAATATTATCTATTCATTTTTTACAGTTCCGATTGCCCGCATTGTCAAAGGGCTTTGCCTTGGGCCTACAAGCATCTGAAAGACCGGAAAGACATTGCCGTGTTGGCCGTAGGGCTCGAAACCGAACCCGAGCATTGGAAGCAATTCATTGCGCCCTTTACCGCTTGGCAACACATCGCCGCCTACAAGGACGACTACAACCGTATGGTGCAAAAATACGGCATCGAATACACGCCCACTTGGTTTATCACCGACAGGCATTTGAAAATCCTTGAAACCGTAACGGGCGAACAAGAATTTAAAAAGGTATTGCGGTATTTCGGTTTGCTCGAATGATTTTGTTGTAAGGATGCTTCGGAGCCGCTGCGCGTCTCCTACGCTGCGCCGTGGAGCCCGTCCGCCGGCCAAGGCCGGAAGCAGCCGGTCTCCCCGGACGTTGCTCGTCAGCCGGCCGCCCTTCGCATTCGCTCGGGCGGCGTCTGACTGCGCTACCGCGGCAGCCCTGCGGTCTGCCGCGGGCTCCCGACATTGCTCCGCAATGTGCGGGACAGGCTCCGCAAGCCCTTCGGTCTTGCTCCGCGGCTTCGGGAGCCACCTTCGGCGTCTCCCTTCGCTACGGCGGGGAGCCGGCGCCGCTAAACTTTTCCTAAAATCCATAAGTTATTGAAAATCAACTCAAAATTCAAAATTTAGAATTCATAATTAATTCCGCATCTCGTCTCCCCGCCGGAAAATATTTTTGTTTATGCGGAATTTGATTAAGCCAATTTCCCCGTCTTACGAAAATAATCGATGGCTTCGCGCACGGCTTGACGTATGGGCGTAAAATGCAAACCCAACATTTCCCTTGCCTTGCGGTTGTCGTAGTAATTGTAAATACCCAATATCTTCAAATTAACCGACGAAACCTGCGTGGGAATACCGGCTTTGCGCACCAAATCACCGCCCAAGCCCACAATATGTAACGCGGGACGCGGAAGCGGCAATAACAGGGTTTTCGTTCCGTATTCCTCGGCCACCATCCGGAAAAATGCCTTATAGGTCAGGTTTTCGTGGGCAATGATGAATTTTTCACCCGACGGCTGTAATGCAAAACTGCGGATAATGGCCCGGGCCACATCGCCCACATGGACAAAGTTTTTCCCGCCGGGCGGATAGAAAGCCAACCGTTTTCCAGCCACCGCCAGCACCATACGTCCCGAACTGGGCTTGGTGTCGTGCGGACCTATCATAAAGGTGGGACTAATGGTGGTTACGTGCAATCGGTCGGCTACGGCGTCCACCAAATCCTGGGCCATTTTTTTGCTTCGGGCATAGAGCGATCGGCTCACCGGCGGGCGCATGGGCCTGGCTTCGTGTCCGGGTGATTCCAAATCCCCGAAACCGAACGTGTTGGCCGTGCCTACATACACCAAACGTTCGGTTCCGCTCTGCAAGCAAGCATCAATTATATTTTTCGTTCCGTGCACATTGGCCGGCAAATAATCTTCGAGCCGCAGCAAATGATGACGGGCCAAGGCGGCAATATGCACCGCGGCATCACAACCTTGCATCAGGGTTCGCAAGCGTCCGGCATCGGACAAATCACCTTCGACCAGTTCCACGCCGTCCAATTCCGGATAAACAAAATTTTCCTTACGTCGCACCAGGGCTTTTACTTCGTAACCCTCCGCCAAAAGTTGCAACACCAAATTGGTGCCCAACAGGCCGTTTGCGCCGGTAACGAAAATTTTTCTCATGCACGTTTTCTTATTCCTTTTCCAGTTCCCGCCTCACCACACGTGTCATAAAACGGGCCAAAACACTTTCGGGCGCTATGCGTGCCAGCATCCAATTGATCCGGTTGGGCCAATCGATAAAAATCAGGGATTTGCCCCGGAACATTTTATTTAGCGACACCCGCACCGTTTTTTCGGGATCCGAAAGGGCCCAGCGGGCCAAACGTCCTTGCTTACGGATGCGGCTTCGTATTTCGGGATTGGTGGGCATGGGCCCGGGATGCACCACCGCCACATGCACGGGTGTTTGACGGAGTTCAAAATAAAGCCCGCGCGAAAGGAAATGCACAAAACTTTTCGACGCCGGGTAAACGGTTTTGTAACCGTTGGGCGTAAAGGCCGACAAACTGCCCACGTTGAGCACATAAGCCCGCGGCCGCTGCATTAAATTGGGAAGCAAAGCCCGCGTGAGTATGGTGACGGGCATCACATTCAAACGGATAATGTCGAGCATATAATCCATTTCGGCTTGTTCGAATGCACGCGTTCCGCCCGTCCCCACATTGTTGACCAATATTTCCACCGCAAAATGTTCGTTTATCTGCTGCGCAACACGACGGATTTCATCTTCAAGCCGCAAATCCGCTTTGTAGTAATGAAAAGGAACGGCAAATTCCGCTTCCAACTGCTTCCCCAGTTCCTTCAATTCGGTTGCTGCGCTATCTATGGCAACAATCCCGTAACCACGCCGGGCCAGTTCGCGGGAATACACCCTACCCAATCCGCCGGCCGCACCGGTGATGACGGCAAAAGTCCGCTGAGTGTTCGGTTGGGCTTTCATTTCCTTTCAAAGATACGAAACGAAAGCTTAATCCCTATTTTAATCCGAGCACTTCAAGGCCTTGCTCAAAACGAATGTCCACGGGAATACCCGCCTTGCCCACGCGTTCCAAATCGGCTTGGAGTTGCGGACCTACCACACCGTATTTTTTGACAAAAGCCACTACGGCATCGTAATCGCCATCGCCTTGAAGCATCAGGATTTTGCGCGATAGCTCGGTCATCGCTTGCGGAAATTTTTCGTAATCCACCGAATAGGTTCCGTCGGCATTGCGGACAATGGCACCCTTTTCGCGGAAAAAGTTGAAGCGTATCAGGTTGGCCATGCCGTGGGCCTCGTGGGCGCCGAAACGGATGCTACGGAAAATGCTGGCCGTAAAGGTGGTCATATATTGCCGCATATCACCGCCCACCAGGCCTTTTTTGTGTAACTGACTCACCATATACAAGCCCAAAATATCGGCCTTGCCTTCTTCGATGGCCGAGTAGGTTTCCTTCAAGGCCGTGCGCACGGCCCCCTTGCCGGTAATTGTATTTTTGATACCCAATCCGTGGGCCACTTCGTGGAACATGGTATTGGCAAAAAAGGCATCGAAATTCACAAATTTCCGTTGGTCGGGACTAATGAGCACCCGGGCGATGGGCACAAGGATTTTATCGAATTTGGCCCGCATTACGTTTTTCAGTTGCAAGCGGCGCGAACCCTTTTTGAGCTGAACTTCTTCGTCATTGGGCAAATTGATGGCAATGGTTTTTCCGCCCGTATTGGCTTCGCCGGCATAATAAATGGCATCGTAGGCGTTCAGGTCGGAGCGGGTGCCGGGTTTTTCCTGCTTATATTTATCAGGAACGGGCAGTCCTCTTTGCAGTTCGGGCAACAGGGCGATGTATTTTTTCAGTCGTTCCGACCAAGCCATATCTTTGACCAGCACGTAGGCCTCGTGCGCGGCTTTGTAGCCGAAAAGTTGATCTTCGTAGGTTTCGGTAGGCCCGATGACCAAATCCAAATGATTGTTTTTCATATCCATCCACAGCATATCGCTGGGCTGGTAATGGTCGGTAAGTAATGCGTCGGCTCGGGCACGCAAATAGGCGGCAAATTCATTGTCGTCGGTCAAATCGGCGGCTTTGCGCAGGAGCGTAGCCATTTTTTCGTGTTGTTTTTTAAAGAAAATATGGTAGGGAATGGCCGTCAATCGTCCTTGGGCATCGCGGCGTATCATGGTGTAAAGGCCGTCTTTGCCGGGCAGGTCGGCTTTTTCGAATTCGGCCTTGGTCATATTGTGCGGATAAAAATTGGCACCCGCAGGTTTGGGGCCGATGCCGGGCACAAAAGCTTTATCTCCGTCCAAACGATCCCAAGGGCCGTAATTGAGCTCCACATATTCCCAAAGCACGGGCGATTTGACCTTGTTTCGCAGTTCCGATTTATCGCCGTAGGATTGTAACCAAAAA
The DNA here is from genome assembly GCA_015494775.1 of Flavobacteriales bacterium. Lineage (GTDB taxonomy): Bacteria > Bacteroidota > Bacteroidia > Flavobacteriales > Flavobacteriaceae > JAADED01. The sequence goes on from WGAP01000169.1 coordinate 16,896, forward strand.
ACCTCGTCGTTGAGTTTGGCCGCTTCGATAAGCAAGGGAATAACCTTTTTCTCGTTATCGGAAAGTTTAGCCAAATCCGTAGTCAGTTTGAAGGGCGCATATTGCGCGATTTTCTGGCGTATAATACTATCGTTTATATTCTCCGCAGGGCTATTCATAGAACCGGTTTTTAATTTTTTAGATGGAATACACGCAACTAATAAGACAAAACTGACAAAAATCATTTGTAAATATTTCATCATACTACTACATTTTGCCGCAATTTAAAAAATATCCGGCGACTTGAACATGAACTTGGATGATAGGAAAACGGGGTACACTATTTTTTTAAAAAAAATTATAACTATACCCTCGATTTTTTATTAGGTAATAATTAATATTTAGCTTTTCATTAATGATGCTAATAATTTGGAACACATAAAATTATAACCCGAAAATGAATAAAAATCGTCAAAATATGGACGAATTCTTTTTTTGTTTTAAAAAAAATGGTATATTTGAGCAATTAATTATCAGATAATCACGGCGCGTGAACAAGGGTAAAAACAAAAATAAATGTTACCGTTTCAAGGAGAATTTTATCATTGCCTTGACGGCTTTTATTATGTTTGACGCGCTTTTTTCCCTGCTTTTTTATTTCTACAAAAAGGAAAACCTAATCGAAACCGACGACACCTACGATTATATCCTTTACGGCACCTTTGCGGCCTTATTTATTTTTATCGTTCCCATTTCGCGTGCCGTTTTGCGCTACTTTTTGCACAGGGAATTCGACGACTGATTTTCGGTGCTTTTGCTTACCTTTGTCCTAATCCTTGGTTATGGATTCGAAATCGAATAAAACCGTTGAAAGCGGTCGCAAGACCTTGCAGGCCGAAGCACAAGCCCTGATGCAATTGGCCGAACAATTGGACGCTTCGTTCGACCGTGCGGTGGATGCCATACTGCACACCGGCGGGCGCGTGGTGGTCAGCGGCATCGGAAAAAGCGCTTTGGTAGCCCGCAAAATGGTGGCTACCTTCAACTCCACCGGCACGCCGGCCGTTTTTTTGCACGCCGCCGATGCCACACACGGCGATTTGGGCATTATTCAGGAAAACGATTTGGTGCTCATCCTTTCCAAAAGCGGCAATACGCCCGAAATAAAATTATTGGCTTCCCTGGTCAAAAATGCCGGTTTCCGGCTCATGGCCATGACCGCCGATGACCACTCCCACCTGGCCCGGCTGGCCGACATTGTGCTACTTACCCCCGTGGCGCGCGAAGCCGATCCTTTGAATTTGGCCCCTACCACAAGTTCGACCCTGCAAATGGCCCTGGGCGACGCTTTGGCCGTGGCCGTTCTGGAACAACGCGGTTTTACGCGGGATGATTTTGCCCGTTTTCATCCCGGGGGGAGTTTGGGCAAACAATTGCTTTTGCGTGTGGAACAACTGATAGACGACCGCGAAGCCCCGCGTGTAGCCCCCGACACGCCCCTGCGCGACGTGATTGTGGAAATTACGGCCAAACGCGTAGGCGGAACCGCCGTGCTGGAAGGCGATCAAGTAACGGGTATCATTACCGACGGCGATGTGCGGCGTATGCTTCAAAAACATACCGACATTTCGGGCATACGCGCCCGCGATATTATGTCGTCCGAACCCAAAACCACCACCGCCGATACCCTGGCCGCCGATGCCCTTAAAAAAATGAAGCAACACAACATCAACCAACTCATTGTTTTGGAAGCCGGAACCGGACGTTACCTGGGTATTGTTCATCTCCACGATATTCTCAAAGAAGGCATCCTATGACCGGCGAGAAGAGTTTCAAGGACATGAGCTTGATTGAGCACCTGCGCGACTTGCGCAAGATGATCATCCACTCGTTGGTAGCCGTTTTTGTGGCCGCAGCCGTTGCTTTCACGGCCAAAAGTATCATTTTCGACAAAATCCTGTTTGCTCCCCTGCATTTGGATTTTGTTACCTACCGTATGTTTTGCCGGATTTCGGATGCGCTTTGTGTCCATAACATTCCCATCACGCTTATTGCCCGCAAACTGCAAGGCCAATTCAGCGTGCACATTTGGACTTCGGTGTATGCAGGAATTATTTTGGCTTTTCCTTACATATTATACGAACTCTGGAAATTCGTTGCTCCCGGACTTTATCCTTCGGAACAGCGCTACGGAAAACGCTTTGTTTTTGTAACTTCCGTTTTGTTTTTTATCGGCATCCTGTTCGGTTATTACATCATTACGCCTTTGGTGATTAATTTCCTGGGAAATTACACCATCAGCGACCGCGTGGAAAATATGGTGGATATAACCTCCTATATTTCCTCGGTGCGCACCACCATTTTGGCCAATGGATTGGTGTTCGAACTGCCGGTGATTATTTACTTTTTTGTCAAATTGGGCTTGGTGGACAGCCGTTTCCTCAAACAAAGCCGCAAATATGCCTACGTGCTCATCCTTATTTTGGCCGCCATTATCACTCCGCCCGATATATTCAGTCAGGTGGTGGTGGCCATTCCGCTTGTGGCACTTTACGAATTGAGTATTTTTGTAGCCCGATGGCTCGAACGCGGCCGTCCCGGCTCGGAAGCCCTTCAAAAAACCGACCTATGATACTGCGCGCAGAAGATTTACATAAAAAATACGGCACCAAGGAAGTGGTGGCCGGCGTCAGCTTGCAAGTGGAGCAAGGCGAAATCGTAGGACTACTCGGCCCCAACGGTGCCGGAAAAACCACCACCTTTTATATGATTGTAGGGCTGATCAAACCCACCAAAGGCCATATTTTTCTGGACGAAACCGACATTACCGGTCTGCCTATGCACAAGCGGGCGCAAATGGGCATCGGTTATTTGGCGCAGGAAAATTCGGTTTTTCGCAACCTGAGCGTGGAAGACAACATTATGGCCATCCTCGAAATTACCGAACCCGACAAACAAAAGCGCAAACGCCGGCTCGAAGAATTACTGGTGGAATTCGGATTGGCCGAGAAACGCAAACGGCTCGGTAAATTGCTTTCGGGCGGCGAACGGCGGCGAACCGAAATTGCCCGCGCCCTGGCTTCCAACCCCAAATTTATCCTGCTCGACGAGCCCTTTGCCGGCGTGGATCCCATTGCCGTGGAAGACATCCAACGCATTGTGGCACATTTGAAGGACAAAAACATCGGCATCCTGATTACCGACCACAACGTGCAGGAAACCCTGGCCATCACCGATCGCACCTACCTGATGTATGAAGGCCGCATCCTCCAACACGGCACACCCGAAGCCCTGGCCGCCGACGAATTGGTGCGTAAGGTTTACCTGGGACGCAACTTCGAACTCCGCCGCAAACAAATTTGACAGCTTCAATGAGCGAAAATACCTCCAAATTCAAGGCCGGATTTGTCAACATCATCGGGAATCCCAACACGGGCAAATCCACCTTCCTCAACCGTATGCTCGACTACGATTTGGCCATCACCACGCCCAAGGCCCAAACCACCCGCCACCGCATCCTGGGCATTGTGAACGGCCCCGACTACCAAATCGTATTTTCCGACACGCCCGGCATCATCCGGCCGGCCTACAAAATGCAGGAACTGATGATGGAAAAGGTGCGCGAAGCCCTCGAAGATGCCGACATCCTGCTGTTGATGACCACACCGGACGACGACGAACTTCGCGACGAAAGTTTGCTCGAAGCATTGCAAAAAACCGAAAAACCGCTTTTGGTACTCATCAACAAAATCGACCTTACAAAACAGGAAATACTGGAACAACGCATCGACCGGTGGAAACAACAACTTCCCAAGGCCGAAATTTATCCCGTCTCGGCCTTGCACGGCTTCGGGCTCGACGAAGTCAAAAAGCGCATTATCGAACTTTTGCCCGAAAGTCCGCCCTACTTCGAAGCCGACCAAATCACCGACCGCAGCGAACGTTTTCTGGTCAGTGAAAAAATCCGCGAAAAAATCCTGCAATTCTACAAGCAGGAAATCCCTTATGCCGTGGAAGTGCGGGTTGAAGCATTCAAGGAAACCGACGACCTTATCCGCATTCGGGCGGAGATTTTTGTGGAACGCAACTCGCAAAAAGGCATCCTGATAGGCCGTGGCGGTCAGGCGCTCAAACGGGTGGGACAAGCCGCGCGGAAGGATTTGGAAAAATTGTTCGGCAAAAAGGTTTTCCTGGAACTGTTTGTCAAGGTGCGCAAGAACTGGCGCAAGGACGAAGGATGGTTGCGGCGTTTCGGTTACAAGCAATAGTTATCTTTGTGTTAGTAATGCTCCGCAAGCCGTCGGGGCGCCGGCGGCGGAATGAAATTCCGCTGCCGGCGGCGCAAAATTTTAGTGGCCAATGTTTTTATGCGGGATTTATCGGTTATTCGAGGCCTTGACAAGGAAATTCCGCCGTTTTTTTGCGCCGCCGGCCCCGCGCCTTGCGCGGCGCCGGCGCCCCTTGTCTTGCTCCGCGGGCTACGCGAGCCCTTCGGTCTCGCTTCGCGGCTTCGGGAGCCGGCCGCCCTTCGCCTACGCTCGGGCGGCGTCTCCCTACGCTTGCTGCGGAGCCCTGACGGTCTCCTTGCAGGCCTCGGAACCCTTCGGTTTCCTCGGCGGTCGGCGAACCCGCAGGGCGGTTTCGCCTTTTTTTGTTTTTTTGTTGATAATCAAATGTTTAATGGTTTTGTAGAGACGCCCAAATTGGGCGTCTCTACGGATAAAATTAAACCCCCTTCAACGTTTATTGTTGTAGAGACGC
>WGAP01000170.1 GCA_015494775.1 Flavobacteriales bacterium
AGCGGTATGAGCCGCCGGCGGTGCCGATGGTTTTCCGCCCGGCGGAGGCGACCGGAGGAAGCCCCACGCACGGGCGGGCGCGGGCGCGCGGCACGCGCGCCCGCGCAAAACCACGGCATCCGCCAAGGCGAATATGAGCGGACAGCCCGGTCCCGACATCGCGCAAGCGATGTGCGGGAGGCGCCCTAAAAAAATCAATCCTTCATCACCCGGAAAACACCTTGACGGCCGTCGGTCAGGTAAAGTTGCAGGAAGTAAACCCCCGCCGAAAGGGCCGACAGATCCAAACGGCGCGTCCCGCCGTCGAAGTGCATCACCTGCTGACCCAAACGGTTGAGCAAAAGCATTTTTTGCAAACCGGCGCCATCGTGCACTTTGACAATAAGCACCCGGTGAACGGGGTTGGGGTAAATGTCCACCAAACCCTCCAACTGACTCGTGCCCACGGCGGTGGTAGAAACGGTTACGGGAAAAACGAGCGTGTTGTTGGTCTCGTCCGTTTCATACATTTCGCCGTCGGGGTCGGCTACGACCAAAACGTAATAATTACCGCCGGAAACATTGGGCACTTGCAGGTTGAGCGTTTTGTCCGAACTGCTACCGGCATCGATGGGCCACAGCGTTACATCGCCCAGTTCGGTGTCGTTTGAATCGAATTGGTCGTCGGTGGATAGGTAAGCCGCCGCACGGTTTTTGTCGGAACGGTAGGAGGAATTATTGACCACGGTAAAACTCACCGAAAAGTTTTGGTTTACCGTCAGGTTTTGGCTGCTGATGCTGCCGTTGGTCATGCCCAAATCGGGATGGCCGTGGTTGGTGCCACAGCGGAAAATATTGCCCGGATTGTAGTAGTGGTCGGTAATCCAGGTATAGTCCTTATTGCGTTGCGAGGCCCAACGCTGCGACCCCCATTGGCACATACCGCGCCCGTGGCCGTAGCGGTCGTGTCCGGCGCAAACGGGGTCATAAATACAAGGCCAATCGGAACCGTTGCCCGAATAGCCGTTGCCACAACTGCAAGCCGACGAATTAAGGCAATTGTTTTCGGCCGAATATTCCGAAAAGGCCACCGCACCGCCCGGCGTTTCCACATACTCGCCTTGGGTATCCTGCGCCGCCGACACGCAGGAATTGGCATAATCGCTGTCCCAAACCTGCTTGCAGGTGGTGGACGAAATATCATAATTGCTTCGTATGGGATGATATACGTAGTAAGCCCCGTAGGTGCGGTATGGCAAAGAGCCCGCTTTGAGCGATTCGTTGTCCCAACTGGCAATCCATTCGTCATTAAGTCCTTGACGGACGTAGGTTTCCAAGCCCATGGTTTGCACCGAATTGCAATCGTTGCAACTACATTGGATTCCCACCCGGATCCATCCGGGCATCCGGTCGCAGGATGTGGTGGTGGACGGACGGCTTGCCAAGCGGCGGTCCACGCTACGGAAAGCATCTTGAATTTCGGCAGGAACACTGCTTATGCGCCCGGCTTGGGGGATCGCCGGCATATCGACCGGCACCAAGCGGAACGCCTTCACCGTGTAGGCCAACGGAACGCGGTCGGAAATGCGTAAAGGCCGGTAGCCGGGTGCCGTAATTTCATAGCTGACGTCCGCAAAAGGGTCGAGTTTGGAAAAGATTTGTTGCCAACGGGCGCGCGTAAGCACAAACCGGCCGTTGGTGAACGGGAAACGCCAAGTTTGTTTGCCCACGGTTAAACGAACCTGTCCCGAAGGCACCGCATCCAAGGTCATGGCATCCTGAACACGTGCGTTCATCAATAAATCCTTGCGGCCATGTAATTCCCTGCGGGGCACGTCCAACAGAAAGCCCAGGTGCATATCGCTATCGATATGGTAGCGCCCGAAAACGGGTTCCATCCCGCGGGCCGCTACGCTGACGTCCACATCGCCTTGCAATGCCAGGGAAAAAACGGGCTTATCCGAGCGGTAAATTTGCGTTCCCCGGGCCGTTTGAACCCGCACAAACACAGGCGTAACACCCTCGAAATCCGTTGCATTTTCCACCGTAAACCGGACATTGTGCTGCGCAAGCAGATTACCGGCAAACAACAAGAACAACCAGAAGGAATAATATTTTTTCATGGGCTTGGAATTGGGGTATTAAGTTAGGGAAAAATACCAATCTATCCCTGACCTAAGGCATTATTTATCCAAATCAAATCTTTTCCTAATCCACGCAGTCAATTCCTTGTATATCTCCGCCTCATTGGCAAGCCCCATCTCGCGCAACAAGCGTAAATGTTTTTCAATGGTTCGGACATCGCCCCTGCGGGCCGGGCCGGTAAGCACGTCGGCGGGATTGTTATTTAGGATGTTTTCGAAATTTTGACGAGCAAGCGGAAGCAGCAGTTCGTAAGGAATACCGGCCTTGTCCGTTATTGCCCGGGCCATTTGCATCATCACATTCGTAAAATTGGACGTAAAAACGGCCGCCACATGGAGTTGTGCCCGCTGACGGTCGTCAATGATGCGGACATTTTTTGAAATCCTGCCGGCCAAATCCTGCAATAACGTCAAATCATTGGTTTCCGAGGCCCACACCAACAGCGGCACACGCTCCCACTCCACCCGGCTTTCGGGCGCAAAGGTTTGCAAGGGATAAAAAACGCCCCGACGTGCCGTTTGCAACACATCCGACGGCATAGCCCCCGAAGTGTGCACCGTCAGTATGTCGCGCCCGGACAATCGGCGGGAAAAATTTTGTAAAACATCGTCTTTCAAGGCCAGGATAAACACATCCGCATCCGGCATTTGTTCGGGTTCGGGCACTACGGGAATTTCGCCTGCAACGGCTTTCCATTTTGCCGGATGACGATTCCAAAGTCCTACAATGTTTACGTTAGGCGCCTCGCGAAAGGCCGCCAGCAGATGTCTGCCCACATTTCCGGCACCGAACAAGCCGATTTTAATTTCCCGACCGCTCATTCGCCTTCCAATTTACGAATAACTTCGTCCAAACTTGCGGGCGTTCCCACAATGGTCAGAATATCTCCTTTGCGGAGCCGCGTGTAGCCATGCGTAAACACGGCATTGTTCCGTCGTTTGAGCGATAACACGATTACATCGTGCGGCAATTTCAGGTCGCGGATAAACAAGCCCACCATATCGGGATTTTTGACTTCCACGTCCACGGTGTCGGTCTCGCCTTCGGCGCCAAACAAAATGTCCACCCCTTGCGGTGAACGCACCATGTGTTCCAACATATTGACCAGGGCGGTCATGGGTTCCACGGTTTTGGCGCCCAATTTTTCCATTGCTTCGATATATTTGGCTGAACGGGCCATGGCTATTACGTTCTTGGGCCCTTTGTTTTCGTAGAGCCATTCCAAAATACGGTAATTCACCCTGTCATCCGGATGCAGCAAGGCAAACACGTTTACGTGATCCAAATGCAAATTTTTGAGGAATAGCGGACTATATTCATCCACATGATAAACGGGAATATCATCCACTTTTATATCCTTTTGCGAAGTAACAATACACACTTTCCATCCCCTTCGCCGCAGGGATTTGGCCAAGGTTACCGACACACTGTCGTAGGAAAAAATACAAGCGGTTTTTCCGCGGTCTTCTTTGGAAATTTGCGGTTTTTTGTGGGCTTCGTGCACAAATTCCAGGGCAAATTTAAACAACGGAGGTCCTATCAATTGATTAAGCACAATCATGGCAATCACCACCGTTTCGAATTGCTTGCCCCAGTCGGGAAAGGTGCTGCCCACCAAGGCCGCCAATCCCACCGCCACACCGGCCTGAGTAACGTAGGGCATCCATCCCACCACATAATAACGTCGCGGGTCCTTCGCCCAAAAAACACCCGTCAGGTTGCCGGCAATCAAACCCGTCAAACGCAACAGGAAAAACATCACCGCCAGGCCCAATACCGACAGAAGCGTTTGCATGGACAACGAAGCGCCGGTAAGGGTAAAAAACAGCACTAAAATAACCGGTAAAATATCTTCGATATATTCCTCGAAATCCTGACGGAAAGGCGTATAATTCACCACATAAAAACTGGCCGTAATGGCTGCGAGCAAGGGCTCCAATTCCAGGGAATTGTGAAAAATATGGCCGGTAAAATCTTCCAAGTAATGGCTCAAAGCATAAATGCCGTAGGCCAGCAACAATAAAAAGGTTTTTTTCAGCCATCCGGGCAAATGGATTCGCATTAATTCCCTGATAAGCAAACCCGCCAATAACCCCACAATCACCGACAAACCGATACCCGCTATCAGCAAAAGGAAAAATTCGGCATCGGTGGGAACATTATGGATAACCGCACGTGCATAGGCAAAACCCAGCGAAAACAACACAATCACCAAAACATCGATAAGCACCGTGACTCCCAAAACGGTTTTGGTAAACGGCCCGCGGGCACGCATCTCGTTGATAATGGCCACGGCCGACGACGGCGAACGGGCAACGAAAACCGTTCCGAACAATATGGCCACCGCCAGGCGGGATTGCGGCGAAAAAGCCCGTAAAAAATTTATGCTGTCCGATACGGCATATACGGCCCACGTGCTTACCAAAAAAGTGATGACCAATTGGGCAACGGTCATTTTACGAATGCTTCGTAGCCGGCTGCGCATTTCGTTCAAATGAAGCTCGGCGCCGGCCGAAAAGGCGATGATCGCCAAGGATAAATCCGTGATAAATTCCAAACGCTCAATGGCCGCATCCGGCACAAAACCCAAGAGCGAATTTCCGGCCAAAATACCCAGCAGAATGAGCCCCGTGATTAAGGGAAATTTAAAATGGCGCTTAAAAAAAACGGCAAACTGATAAGCCGCCATGGTTACCAGCCCGAAGCCCAATACGTATTTGCTCAATATGACAAGTTCGGCGCCATTCATACGGGCCTGATCTTGAATTTTCGGATAAGGTCTTTAACGGCCGGATTAAGTTCTTTCAGCCGGTCCAAGCGCTCGGCATCGGTGTAGTAGGTGATTTTCTTCGTACGCTGACGTTCCACAATGCGCGTTTCGAAGCGGATTTCGTCATTGCGCAATTTCTTTTTCAAAAATTGAAGTAATGCATCCGAAAATGTATTGAACGTGCGCAGCGACAAGCGGCTGTCAAAGGTCAGGCGGATCAGGTCGCCTTCCACCTCAAAGCCCGTATCTTTGAGCGTGATGTATTTGTTTTTTTCTTGCTTGCCGGATAAATATTCCAGGTATTCCTGCCACACTTTATGCAAATCTTCCGGCGTAAAGGGCTCGTGCAAATGCTCCTTTTTGCCGTTTTCCTTTTTGAGTTTTCGCAAGGTGCCGAGTCCCAAAATCGCCTCTTTGGGCGGGGTTTCGGCCTTCGTTTCGGTGTTTGGGACGGCCGCCTTTTGCGCTTCGTCTTCCTGGGCTTCGGGCTTATCGGTTGTTTCGGCCGGTCTTTCCTCTTTTCCGGCTACCGGCCCGTCGGATGCGGGAGTGTCGGTTTTTTCGACTTGCTCCGCCTGCGGCGGAGCCGTAATTTCATCCGGCGTTAAGTTTTTTTTTTCGGCCCCGCCGAGTAGGGCCGTTACTTTGAGCAAACTCAATTCGGTGAGCAAAAGCGGATGTTGCGAAGTTTTGTAATGCAAATCCGCATCGGTGAGGATGTCCACGGCGCGGAGCAAACCGGCGGCATTAGTGCGGGCGGCCTGTTGTTGAAGCGACTGCTTGATCTCGTCGGGATAATCCAAAAGGGCGGCGCTGCGCGCGTCGGTCATCAGCATCACATCACGCAGGTAGGATGCCAGTCCGCCAATAAAGTGGTAAATGTCGGCACCTTGGTCGGCCAGGCGGTTGAATTCCACCAGCACGCCGGCCGAGTCGCCGTCGAGGAACAAATCGGTCATGCCGGCAAACACGTCCCGATCCACCAAACCCAGGTATTCCGATACCTGCTTGCGTGTGATTTTTCCCTCACCGATATTGACGATTTTGTCAAAAGCACTCAACGCGTCCCGCAGCGCTCCGTCGGCCTTGCGGGCTATCAAATCCAAGGCCTCGTCCTCGATGTCGATGCCTTCGGCATCGGCGATTTGGCGCAAATGGTCGCGTATGTCCTTAACGCCGATTCGCTTGAAATCAAACACTTGGCAACGCGACAAAATCGTAGGCAGGATTTTATGTTTTTCGGTGGTGGCCAGGATAAAAATGGCATGTTCGGGCGGTTCTTCCAAGGTTTTGAGGAAGGCATTGAAGGCCTGATTACTCAGCATGTGCACCTCGTCGATGATATAGACCTTGTATTTGCCCACCTGCGGCGGAATGTTCACCTGATTGATGAGTTCGCGGATGTCGTCCACCGAATTGTTGGACGCGGCGTCCAATTCAAAAATATTGAAGGACAAATCCTGTTCGGGGTCGTCCAGGTAGGCACGGTTTACCTCGCGCGCCATGATGCGGGCGCAGGAGGTTTTGCCCACGCCGCGCGGCCCCGTAAAGAGCAAGGCCTGCGGGAGGCGTTTTTGTTCGATGGCCTTTTGCAAAATGGTGGTAACCGCGCGCTGACCCACCACTTGGTCGAAGGTGCGCGGCCGGTATTTTCGTGCCGAAACGATATATGCCATAATTTCCGCTTGCTTAGGAGCAAAGATAATTTTTTTGGACGGACTATTAAAACGAGTGTTAAAACCCGGGATTTTACAAACGCTCCGGGAACCTGCGCTTTATTACAGAATAAAACTGTAAGTTACTGATAATCAATTTAAAATTCAAAATTCATAATTTAGAATTCACAATTAGATTTGCGCCAGGGATGGGAGCGGTATGAGCCGCCGGCGGTGCCGATGGTTTTCCGCCCGGCGGAGGCGACCAGCAGGAAGCCCCACGCACGGGCGGGCGCGGGCGCGCGTGCCGCGCGCCCGCGCAAAACCACGGCATCCGCCAAGGCGAATATGAGCGGACAGCCCGGTCCCGACATCGCGCAAGCGATGTACGGGAGGCGCCCTGAAAAATATCCGCGAAATTCCTATCTTTAAGCAAAATTTCGGCAAGGTGAAAAACTCGGTTTGGCTGTTTTTTCTGTGGGTCTGGGCCTTGCAAGCCCAACCGGCCGATTGCTACACCGTGGTGGTGGGTAAATCCGTGTCCAAAACAGGCCACGTGCTGGCGGCCCACAATGAGGACGATTACGGTAATTTGGTGGTCAATCTGTACCGCGTGCCGGCGGAATTTTTCCGCAAACATGACTCGGCATTTGTGAAGGACGACCCTTGGTTTGCGCGGCGGCCGGCGGGTTTGCTGTGGTTTCAAACCACCCGGCAGGATTTCGGCGATGCCTACGTGAACGAATACGGCATTGCCATATTTTCCAATCAATGCCGCTCGCGCGAAGATACGGCTTCGGGGCGGCTTACCCACGATTTGCGCCGGCTGGTGATTCAATACGCCGAATCGGCGCGGCACGGGGTCAAACTGCTGGGCCATTTGGTGGAAAAATACGGCTACGGCTCATCGGGACGCACCTACACCATTGCCGACGACCGGGAGGCCTACCTGGTGGCCGTGGTTCAAGGCCGGCATTGGATAGCCCAACGCGTGCCCGACGACCGCGTGGCCGTGATTCCCAACTACTACACCATCGACCGGGTTAACCTGGCCGACACCATCAATTTCCTGTATTCGCCCGACATTGTCAGCTATGCCATCCGGCGCGGTTGGTACAACCCGGAAACCGACGGCGATTTTTCGTTCCGGCGCGCCTATGCCGACCCGTCCACCCTGGAAGCCACATGGAACAAGCCGCGGCATTGGGCGGCCTTGCGCTACCTGAAACCTTCCTACTACTATGCCGACTACTACAATCCGGACGACGAATATCCTTTTGCCGTGGAACCGGACAGTTTGGTGGGCGTGAAGGATTTGGAAAAAATCCTGGCCGACCACTTCGAACATTCCGCCTTGGAGCATTACGACGGGATGAATAATCCGCATAATATGGAACCCTTGCCCGTGTGCCACCGCGGCAACAAATTTGCCGTGGTGATGATGATGATGGCCAAATTTCCGTGGTATCCGGGCAATTTGATTTATTGGGCGCCGATGAACGCTTGTATGCACCCTTTCGTGCCGCTTTCATTGGCCATCGACCGGATACCGCGCCGCTACCAATCCTATCCGCTGCGCGAGGCCTTGGAAAAGCAACGTCAAAAGGAGCCCAATTTGTTCGAACAAAATCCGCGGCATTTGTTCAGCATCCTGGAAAAACACCGCCGGTGGGTCAACCGGGACTATTTCCGGCGCATCGACGCCGAGCGGGAAGCCGTCCGGAATTTACAAGCCAAAATCGACCGCATCCGCCGGCGAAAAGACCCGGCACGCGGCAGTTTCAAAATCCTGAAAGCATACTACAAGTTTTACCGCAAACGCACCAAACACTTAGCCGAATGAAAGGCCTAGGCATACGTATATTCAAAGATTTTGCCGCCCGCGCATGGCAAATGATCCGCGTGCAAAAATTGCGCACGGGCATTACGCTGATGATTATTGCCATCGGGATTTTGTCGTTGGTGGGCACACTGACGGTGGTGGAAGCGCTTAATCATACGTTTACCGGAAATTTCGAAGCCATCGGGGTGAACAGTTTTTATGTGCGCCGCTACAATAATTCCTTGATTCCCGGACGGCGGCGCGGGCATTGGTTCAACCGCAGACCCAATCCGCCCGTTACCTATCGCGAAGTGCGTTTATTCCGAAATAAATACCGCTTTCCGGACACCCGTTCGTCCGCCTATTTTACCTATTCGACCGTTGCCCAACTCAAAGCCGGCGATAAGGAAACGGGCGAAAATGTGGAAATCCGCGGTGTGGACGACGGATATTTGCAGGTGTTCGACTTCCAACTGGCCCGGGGACGCGGTTTCAGTGCCGGCGACATTGCCGACAATCACCGCGTGGCGGTGATCGGGCCGCAGGTGGCCGAAAATCTTTTCGGCATACAAAATCCCGTAGGTCAAATCATAAGCTACAAAGGGCACCGATGGCGGGTGATCGGCGTTACCCGCAGCAAGGGCTCGGCCTTCGGACGGAGCGAGGATAATTTTGTGCTAATTCCCTTTGGCGTAGCCCGAAGTATGATGGCGGTCAATCCGCATTTCGAAATACGGGTCAACGTACAAGACCCGAATCAATACCGTCAAGCCATGGACCGGGCGCGTATGGTGATGCGTAGCATCCGCAAGCTCAAACCCGTGCAACCGGACAATTTCGGCATTGTGGGCAGCGAGGAGGCCCTGAAAGAACTCAAACGAACCACGTCCATCCTGCGGGCGGCGGCCTTTGTCATCGGGCTGATTACCATATTGGCATCGTCCATTGCCCTGATGAACATTATGCTGGTAACGGTAACCGAACGCATTCGCGAAATCGGTATTTTGAAAGCCGTGGGTGCTTCGGCCCGGCATATTCGTTGGCAGTTTTTTATCGAAACGCTGATGATTGCTTTCCTGGGGGCGTTTTTGGGTATTTTGGGCGGTATAGGCATCGGCGCGCTGACGGCCCGGCTGATGAAAATCGACTTTACGATGCCCTGGAATGCGGTATTTTGGGCCATCGTTATTACCTTTGTTACGGCCATGATTTCGGGCTTTTATCCGGCGGTAAAAGCATCGCGGGCCAATCCCATTGAAGCATTGCGCTATGAATGACAAGGATTTCCGGCAAACAAGCGTCGAAGACGCGATTTTGATCGACATTCCCGTGGTGCACGACCGGCGGGGGAATTTGGCCTTTGTGGAAAGCCGCGGTGTGCCTTTCCGGTTCCGGCGGGTTTATTACCTGTTTGACGTACCTTCGGGTGCGCGGCGCGGCGGACATGCCCATCGCCGGCAGGATGAATGGCTCATTGCATTGAGCGGCAGTTTTGACGTGATTTTGTGGGACGGCCGGGCCGAAAAACGCATCACGCTCAACCGTCCCGACAGGGCGCTCCATATTCCACGGGGGCTTTGGCGCGAATTGGAAAATTTTTCGTCGGGGGCGGTTTGCCTGGTGTTGAATACGGATTTTTTTGACGAGGGGGATTATATACGGAACAAGGAGGATTTTTTGGGGGGGAAACAGCCGGGATAGTTTCACGTTACGGGCAATTATAATGATAACATAAAGAAAAAGTTGAAGAAAAAAAATAATAAACATCAAAGTAGTCAATAGCTAAATGAAACAGATATTACATATCATAATAAAACAGTATTTCCAATTATATACGGGTGCGGTTCTTATGAGTATTTACTACAAGTTGACAGGTAAAAATATTGGGTTTAAGGACATAATAAAAGTTGATGAAGAAAACAGGAATCCTTTAAGATATATTGCATTCTATTGGGGGATGATATTTTGGATGATTGTTGCTGTGGTTGGGGTATGGTTATTAAATTAATATCGAATGAATTGCTATCAATTTCGGTTTCTAGAATACATGAGGGCTTTACCTCCGCCACGTCGAGCTCTCCCGTCTCGACGCTAACATGACCGCCGACCAAAACAAAGAAATTTCGTATATTGCTTACAACCATGCCAACATGCCAACGCACGTACAAATGAACAACGGCGAAGTTTGGTTTACTTACGATGCCCTTGGCAACAAGTGGTATAAACGTGTAGGCGATTACCAACGCGACGAAAAACACGGCACCGCCTATATCTTCGGCATGCAATACGAATTTAAATACAACAACCACATCCAATACGACTGGAAACTCATGTTTATTGGCACCGACGAGGGCTACGTGAGTGCGGTATATCCCGAAGGGATAGATAGCGGGTTTAAGTTCCAGTATGTATATAACCACACCGACCACTTGGGCAATATCCGCCAAAACATTACCCGGGAGAATGGAAACTTAACCGTGTTGCGCGAACATAACTACTACCCTTTCGGCCTGCTCCACCGCGGTTACAACGAAGACAAGGAAGATTTGAAGTACGACAAGGAGCGGGATTTTATTTTTACGGTGCAGGCGCAGGCGGGGAGGTATAAGTATAAATTCCAGGGCCAAGAACGCCAGGAGGATTTGAATTTGGGCTGGGATAGTTTTAAGTACCGGAATTATGATTATGCCATTGGGCGTTTCTTTAATGTGGATCCGTTGGCGGAGAAGTTTCCGTATTATAGTGAGTATGTTTTTAGTGGTAATAGGGTTACAGACGCGGTTGAATTAGAGGGGAAAGAGCCCGATGAAATAAAATATCAAGTTTTTGAAGCAAATAGGAACGCACCGAAAATTGGGGCAACGTATAACCAATACTTAAATATACCTCAGTACAATATCAATCTTAATTTGTCTGCAAGAACAAAATTATTTATAAATGGTTCGACTAATGTTATTTTTGGTGGTACAATGGCTGTCGGAGGTGCAATATATATAGGGGCAACAGATGGAGGCGGAGCTGCTGTGGGCGGAACTTATTTAGTGTTTACCGGATCCTCAATGTTCGCTATGGGTATGACACAATTGGTAGAGGCTTTCAATTATAATAATAGAAAACCGGATGCTGTCATTATGAATTATTCTACAATGTATGGGGCATGGGCCGATGCTGGTGGTCTTGATTGTGCAAAAAAAATTGATAATGGAGCAATAATATTGTCTATGATTGCAGGTGGTGGTATAAGAAAGGTATTTGATATTTCTAACCCTATTAGCAGAATAAATACCATTGGTAATATTTATTCAGCAGCCTCGATGATTGCGCCTAATCAAAATAATGTCTCAAATTCAAACAATACTTCACAAATAAATAGTTATACAATCCAAAATGGAGACACTTTATCACAAATTGCTGCCGACCATAATACAACTGTCGATGCATTGATGGAAGCCAATCCACAAATTCAAGATCCTGATAAAATACGGGCCGGCGATACTTTGACTTTACCTTCGTCAAATCAATCCGATAATAACCAAAATGATAATAACCAAAATCAATAACTATTTTATATTTAAAGTTTAATAAATAAGCAAATGAATGAAATTGAAATAATTCAACAAAAATCAATTTTTTCGAAAATTTTTAGCATTATCCGACATGTAATTTTTATAACATTGTTGTTATATTTTTTTGTAATGCTAAAAACACCAATTAATGACCTTCAAAAAATATCCAGTAGAGTCCTATTAATTTCTCTTTTTGTAACAATAGTTAATTTTCTTGTATTTTATGTTGTTAAAATAAAATACAATATAGACGAACATAAACTTTATTTTTTTTCTCGTTTACTTTTTCCACCCATAACAAAAAAGAAAACGTATAAGATCAGCGAAATAAAATGGGTCAATAAATATATTCTATTTGAGAAAGAACGAGTATTGCAAATAAATTTCAATGGAAAGAAAAAAAATTTTTGGCCTTATCATCTTGCTCTATTGGATAGCAAACAATTGGATTATTTCGTGAAACAAATACAAAATCATTTAAAGGACCTAGATCCGTAATAATTTCGTATATTGCTTACAACCATGCCAATATGCCAACTTATGTAGGTATGCGAAGAGGTGAGATAACATTTGTTTACGACGCCTTGGGCAACAAATGGTACAAATTTTCCAAGGACGGCGCTATGGAAGAAGCCAAAGGCACGGCGTATATTTTCGGTATGCAGTACGAGTTTAAGGAAAATGGACACATCAAATACGACTGGAAACTCATGTTCATTGGTACGGACGAGGGCTATGTGAGTGCGGTGTACCCTGATGGCATTGACAACAAGTTTAAGTTCCAATACGTGTACAACCACACCGACCACTTGGGCAATATCCGCCAAAACATCACCCGCGAAAACGGCCGGCTCACCGTGTTGCGTGAGCATAACTACTACCCTTTTGGCCTACTCCACCGCGGTTACAACGAAGAAAAAGAAGATTTGAAGTACGACAAGGAGCGGGATTTTATTTTTACGGTGCAGGCGCAGGCGGGGAGGTATAAGTATAAATTCCAGGGCCAGGAACGCCAGGAGGATTTAGACCTGGGCTGGGATAGTTTTAAGTACAGGAATTATGATTATGCCATTGGGCGTTTCTTTAATGTGGACCCGTTGGCGGAGAAGTTTCCCTACAACGGCGTGTATAATTTTAGTGAAAACAGGGTTGTGGATGGTAGAGAGTTTGAGGGGTTGGAGGTTCTCATTGTTACTAAAAGAGCTTCATTATCTGTTTATGGTACAATGGCTACGGAAACAGGTTTTGCTATTGGGCCTGATGGTGTTAAAATCGTCGGGGTTTTGAGTGCCGGTGGATCAACATCAATGGATGCAACATATGGTATAAGTGTAACAATTTATCCTGAAATGGAATCAGTATATGACGCGGCGGGGTCAGGTTTTGATGTTGGTGCGAGTTGGGGGGAAGGAGTTGTGACAGGTTTTGGATTATCTTATTCCTTTTCCGGCCATTGTGGTATATATGGTTTTAGAGGTATTGGCTTAAAGTCTAATGGAGTTTCTGCTGAGGGGCTTTACACATATACCGTAATGTCTGATGATAAAGTTAAGATGTCAGAATTTTTAGATAACTTAACGAAAGCAGAAAACATACTAACCAAAATAATTGAAAAACAAAAAACTGAATTGGCCGATCTAGTTGATCAAAAAAATAAATCGGAAGACAAGGAAGAACGAAAAGAATTGGAACAAAAAATTGATAAAAAAATAGAATCGATTTCAAAATATGACAAAGCTTTATCTATGATTAGAGAAGAAATAAATAAAATAAAATCAGAAGATGACGATGATGACCAAAATCAAGACAATGAAAATTAAAGAACTAATTCAAATTTATCTAACGTCATATTACTTGAAATACACGTTTGTGGCTCTAATCATAGTAGGCGGAATTTTATATGTTTATAGTTTTATTAACTATAAGTATTACTATTTCATATATGTCGATTTTATTTTGTTCGGAATTGTAGGGTTTACATATGGTTTATATTCTAAATATGTTGGAAATTATCTTTATGAACATTACCCTGAGCTTTATAAGAAATACAGAAAATCCCTTGAATCTCTTTTTGGTGATCCAAAAGTCATTAATTCAGACATAATACAAGATGTGCCAAAAATAAAAGATCAATTAGACCCTACGGCTTTGAGATTAATCCAAACTTATAAGGTAGCATATACTTATTCAAGATATTCGTTTTATATTATACTTGGGAAAATATTATTATGGGTTATATATGTTGATTTCATTGTTTCAAAATAAAATTTATAAATTGCTTTCAATCCGCACCGCCAGTGCCTCCCCCCCGCTGCCAACATGACCGCCGACCAAAACAAAGAAATTTCGTATATTGCTTACAACCATGCCAATATGCCAACTTTTGTAAGGATGCGAAGAGGTGGTATTAAATTCGTTTACGACGCCCTTGGCAATAAATGGTACAAGTTCTCCAAAGACGGTGCCATGGACGAAGCCAAAGGCACGGCGTATATTTTCGGTATGCAGTACGAGTTTAAGGAAAACAACCACATCAAATACGACTGGAAACTGATGTTCATTGGCACCGACGAGGGCTATGTGAGTGCGGTTTATCCCGAAGGGATAGATAGCGGGTTTAAGTTCCAATACGTGTACAACCACACCGACCACCTGGGCAATATCCGGCAAAACATCACCCACGAGAATGGCCGTTTAACTGTTTTGCGCGAACATAACTACTACCCCTTCGGCCTGCTCCACAGCGGTTACAACGAGGACAAGGAAGATTTGAAGTACGACAAGGAGCAAGATTTTATTTTTACGGTACAAGCGCAGGCGGGGAGGTATAAGTATAAATTCCAAGGGCAGGAACGGCAAGAGGATTTGAATTTGGGCTGGGATAGTTTTAAGTTCAGGAATTATGATTATGCCATTGGGCGTTTCTTTAATGTGGACCCGTTGGCGGAGAAGTTTCCGTATATGACGGTTTATCAATTTGCCGGTAACAAGCCCGTTTGGTCAAATGAAATTGAAGGGTTGGAAAGTGGTGTGGATGTGTGGATGCGGGTACGGGATGAGGAGATATTGAATAATATGAATTCTAGCGCTAACACAAGCAATACAACTACAAGCGCTAACACAAGCAATACAACTACAAGCACCAACAACTCATCTACTAGTCAAGAAGAAAATATTGAAACAATTAATTTAGATCCAATAACAATAACTTCGGATACAACATCGGTTAATACATCAGATAATACATGCGAAGAGCAATGTACAGATAACTGTACTGAAACAATTGAACCACAAGCAAATACAACTAATTTTGCCATTCGCCCAGAAGATTATGGCTTATTTTCTAGAAATAATATACAAAATCAGTCACCTGTAATGATAAAACAAAGGACTGATGCTGATGAAATTTTGGGCAATTATTATAGTTATTTATATGGACAGGAAATGCGTGAGAGAGAATTTCAAATCGGATTTTATCTTCATGAACCCGTTATGTCTGGTTATTATGGTGGCGCAAATCAATATCCTGTGATTTCAAGCGCCTTAATGGGATTTGGATCCCCCGAATCTTTATTGTTCGAAGGCGCTGCATCTTCAATCGGAATGGGTGCAAATGCATATAGGGCTTCACGATCATGGAGAGCCATTACTAGATTAACAGGTGAGGGAATGACTCTGACCAAAAAAGCCGAAATATATAGAAACAGTATAAGGACATACAATACTATGTTAAAAGCCCAAAATGCCGTATTGAATGTTTCTGGGGCATATGGCACTTATTCGACTTTACGAAGTAGTTATATTTATTATAATGATTCTACAAATAACAGTAATTAATGAACCAAAAATTAAAATACCAAGTTTACTTACTGATATTTTTTGTTGTAGTACTTGCTGTTTTGGCAAATTGGTCAATATGGTACTCCCCTTGGAGAGTTGGAACCATTTACAGAGTATTAATTAGTATTGTTT
>WGAP01000171.1 GCA_015494775.1 Flavobacteriales bacterium
ATTACCGGACTGGATGCCATCACTTTTCAACCCAATTCGGGTGCTGCGGGCGAATATACCGGCATGAGCATCGTCAAGGCCTATTTCGAAGCCCGCGGAGAGCATCAACGGAACGTAGCGCTTATTCCCGCATCGGCCCACGGCACCAATCCCGCCTCGGCGGTAATGGCCGGTTTTCGCGTGGTGGTGGTGCGCACGTTGGAAAACGGCAACATCGACACCGGCGATTTGGCCGAAAAGGCCGAAAAATATGCAAACGAACTTGCGGTGTTTATGGTAACCTACCCTTCCACCCACGGCGTGTTTGAAAAAGACATCGTGCGGATGAGCGAAATTGTTCACCGCCACGGTGGATTGGTTTATATGGACGGCGCCAACATGAACGCCCAAATGGGCCTGACGTCGCCCGCAGCCATCGGCGCCGACCTTTGCCATTTGAATTTGCACAAAACTTTTGCCATGCCCCACGGCGGTGGTGGGCCGGGCGTAGGCCCCGTGGCCGTCAAGGCGTTTTTAAAGGATTATTTGCCCAATCACGGTTTGGTGAAAACCGGTGGCGCCCAAGGGCACCAAGTGGCTGCCGCGCCTTACGGTTCGGCCATGCTGCTGCCCGTTTCCTACGCCTACATCCGGCTGATGGGTGCCGAAGGGCTGCGCAAAAGTTCGGAAATAGCCATTCTCAACGCCAATTATTTGGAACATCTGATTTCGCCTTATTTCCCTACGCTCTACAAGGGCGAAGGCGGTCGTGTGGCCCATGAATTTATCGCCGACTTGCGTCCGTTCAAACACAAGGTTGGTGTGATGGATGTGGCCAAGCGCTTGATGGACTACGGCTATCATGCGCCTACGGTTTCGTTCCCCGTGGCCGGCACCTTGATGATCGAACCCACCGAGAGCGAGAGCAAGGCCGAACTGGATCGTTTTGCCGGGGTGATGAAAGCCATTTACCAGGAGATTCAGGCCGTGGAAGAAGGCAATGACGATGCACCCTTGTTTCACGCTCCGCATACGGCCGAAGAAGTAACCGCCGACGTGTGGTTCCACGGCTACACGCGCCAAAAGGCCGCTTATCCATTGCCTTGGATTGCCGCCAACAAGTATTGGCCGCCCGTAGCCCGCGTGGACGATGCCTATGGCGACCGTCATTTGCATTGCACCTGCGATCCGCCCGAAAGCTATGCCAACGAAGAAGCATAAACCGCCCAAACGGCTGCATTTTATCGCGCTGGTAGTCCCCGAACCCGTCCAAACGGAATTGACGGATTTCAAACACCTGGCACGGGAACGCTTCGGTGCGGGGCACGCCTTGAATGCCCCGGCACACATTACGCTTGTTCCACCCTTTTTTGCCACCGAAGCACAGGTGGAAGATTTCCTGCCCCTATTGGCGGAATTTGCGGCAAATCATCCGCCTTTTGACTTGGAAACAAGGAATTTCGGACGTTTCGGTAACCGGGTAATTTATGCCGATGTAACACCCCATCCGGAACTCAACAGGTTCCAGGCGGAACTTTTCGAACTTTTCAAATCCCGTTTTCCGTCCTACCGCAAGCCCAACCGTTTTCATCCGCACCTGACGGTTGCCCACCGCGATTTGACGCCGGAACAATTTCCCGCGGCCTGGCAATATTTTTCCGCGCAATCTTACGTGCGGCAATTCCATGTGGACCGGTTGAGCGTGCTTATCCACCGCGAACGGAAATGGCACATTAAGGCGCAGTTGCCGTTCGAAACCACTTAGGGAACTTCGAATTCCTTAAAAGTTAAAGGTCAAATATTCAACTCCATCCACCGGTCGGGCGCGATGGCATTGTCCACCGAAAACCGGCCGATATGCGTACGGCGAAGGCCGGCCAAATAACCCCCGCACCCCAAGGCCTGCCCGATGTCGTGGGCCAAACTGCGGATGTAGGTTCCCTTGCTCACGCGCGTGCGAAAATGCACCTCGGGCGGTGTGAAATCAAGCAATTCCAACCGGTGAATATGCACCGGTCGCGGCTCAACGGGCACGTCCGTTTGGCCTTTGCGCGCCAGTTCATAAAGCCGCTTGCCACCCTTGCGCACGGCCGAAAACACCGGGGGAAGTTGCAATTGCGGTCCCATAAACCGAGCAAAAACTTCCGAAATTTGTTCGCGGGTAATATGTTCGTAGGGCTTGAAATCTTCGGGCGGCGTTTCGCGGTCGTAGGAAGGCGTAACGGCACCCAGGCGGATGATTCCTTCGTAAGTTTTATCGGCCTGTTGGATGCTTTGCAAAAGCTTGGTGGCCGGGCCTATGCCGATGAGCAATAATCCGGTGGCCAAGGGATCCAAAGTGCCTCCGTGGCCAACTTTGATATTTTTGCGGTCGAATTTTTTGCGTAGCACCGAACGGATTTTGCCCACCACATCGAAGGACGTCCATCCTTCGGGTTTGTCAATCAGCAGGATTTTCCCCTTGCGCAGGTCTTGTTCGGTTACGATAAATTCGTCGTTCATCACGCGGCTATTTGAAGGTATAAATCCAAACCAAAATCAGCAAGCCCAAAACAATACGATAGTAGCCGAACAGGCGAAAACCGTGGTTGGCAATATAGCGGATAAAAAATTTGATGGCCAACATGGCCACCACAAAGGCCACGGCATTGCCAAAAAGTATCAATTGTATGTGATGCGTGTCCAATTGCAGGCCTTCATTGTAAAAATCCCACAATTTTTTGGATGTAGCACCCAGCATGGTGGGTACTGCCAGAAAAAAGGAAAATTCCACGGCGGTTTTGCGGTCGAGTTTTTGAAGCATGCCGCCGATAATCGTAGCGCCGCTACGCGACACCCCCGGCACCATGGCCAGGGTTTGAAAAAGTCCGATACGCAGGGCTTTGCCGGGCGTAATATCCGTATCATGATAACCGCCCCACCAATCGTCGGCTTTGAGAAACACCAAACCGCCCAAAATCAACATCACGGCCACCACCAACGAACTGCCCAAAAGCCGGTCTATCAGGTCGTTGAAAAGCAAGCCGAAAACCACCGCCGGCATAAAGGCAATCAACAGCTTGTAGTAAAAATCCCAGGATTTGAAAAAACGTTTCCAATAAAGCACCACCACCGAAAGGATGGCGCCCAGTTGAATCACCACAATGTAGAGTTTGGTAAAGGACGCATCGGGATGGATACGGAAAATATCGGCCGTGAGAATCATGTGGCCGGTGGACGACACGGGCAAAAACTCCGTAATGCCTTCCACAACGGCCAGGAGCAAGGCCTGCAACCAACTCATCGGCCGGATTTTTTATCCGGATTGCGCAAAATGGCATATACTTCCACCAAAAAGCCCGCTACGATAAGCGCAGGCGCCAGGCGGATACGACGGAAGCTGAAAATTGAAGGGTCAAATCCGTGGGGTGCGTAGGAACCTTTGCCCCCGGCCATCAGAATAAATCCCAACACTATCAATCCCAGTCCGATAAACATCCAGCGGTAGTTTTCCTTGCCGAAAAGCGGTGTATAGCCGTTGTTATCTTTTTTATTTGCCATTGTCGTTTGGTTTTTTCCGTTAATCGAAATAGGAGAGCGAAATGCCGGGCTTGATGTTTTCGAGCGTGGCCGCCATCAGCCGTATCAGGTTTTCCACATCATCCTTATGCACCGTTTCCACGGTGGTGTGCATATAACGCAGCGGCAAGGAAATCAAGGCCGACGGAACGCCGCCGTTGGAATAGGCAAACGCATCGGTGTCGGTGCCCGTGCTGCGCGATGAAGCCAGCCGTTGGAAAGGAATATTGTTAGCGCGGGCCGTGTCGATAATCAGGTCGCGCACCTTATGGTGAACGGCCGGCGCATAGGAAATTACCGGTCCGTTGCCCAGGCGGATTTCGCCTTCTTTTTTCTTGTTAATCATGGGCGTGGTGGTGTCGTGGCACACGTCGGTAACGATGGCCATGTCGGGCTTGATGGTTTCGGTGATCATTTGCGCGCCGCGGAGCCCGATTTCTTCCTGCACCGAATTGACCACATAAAGCCCGAACGGGAGTTTGATGTTATTTTCACGAATAATCCGCAGCGTTTCGGCAATCATAAAACCGCCCATGCGGTTGTCCAAGGCACGGCCTACGTAGCGGTTTTTGTTGAGCACGAAAAATTCGTCGGGATAGGTGATAACGCTTCCCACGTGCACGCCCAGTTTTTCCACTTCGGCCTTGTCCTTGGCGCCGACGTCCACAAAGATGTTTTCCACCTTGGGACATTCTTCCTTGCCGTGGAGCCGTGTATGAATGGCCGGCCAGCCGAAAATACCTTCCACAACGCCTTTGTCGGTGTGGATGTGCACCTTTTTGGACGGGGCAATCATGTGGTCGGAGCCGCCGTTGCGAATAACGTAAATCAAACCGTCATCGGTGATGTAGTTCACATACCACGAAATTTCGTCGGCATGAGCTTCGATGACCACCTTGAAATCGGCCCCGGGATTCACCACCGCCACGGCCGTTCCGTAGGCATCGGTGATAAAGTCGTCGGCGTAGGGACGCAGATAATCCATCCACAGTTTTTGGCCGTTATATTCGTAGCCCGTCGGCGCGGCATTGTTGATGTATTTTTGAAGGAAGGCAAAAGATTTACGCCCGATGATTTTCTTGAATTTTTTCATAGGTTTCTTCCGAATTGTTTCGCTCAAAATTACGGAAAATAATTTTGCCGCGAAATGGCTATATTTGTAACCAATCAATAAAACAAAGAACGATGAACACGCAAAAGTATCCCAAACCCCTTATCATTATGCACTGGCTCACGGTTTTGCTCCTCGTGGTGGAAGCCGGCATAGGGATTTATATGGAAAGTTTGGAATTCAACGAACAAAACTTCGGTTTTTACCGCTTGCATGCCTTTACGGGCGTTTTCATTTTGATAATCACGCTTATCAGGTTCAGTTACAAAGTGCGCCATTTGCACGACTTGCCACAAATCGAATACTATGGCAAGGGCCATGAAATCCTGGTCAAAAGCGTGCACGGGCTGATGTATTTGCTCTTGATTGTCATTCCCATTGTAGGTTTTTATTCCATTTACGTGATCGGCGGGCTCAAATACGATTTGGGCGGGCCTTTCCCCTCGCAGGAACCCCCGCACAGCATTACCGAAATTCACGAAAACCTCGTAATTCTTTTGGGTATTTTGGCCCTTATTCACATTGCCGGCGTGGTGATGTATGCCAAGAAAACGGGCGAAAATCCTTTGCGCCGTATGTGTTTGTTGATCAAATAATTTTTTAGGGCGCCCGGCCGCTCGCGTTCTTGCAAGCCGCGTTGCTTCACTTTCGTTTGCACCGCGGCGCAATCACGCGGCGCCCGTCGGGCTGTCCGCTCATATTCGCCTTGGCGGATGCCGTGGTTTTGCGCGGGCGCGCGTGCCACGCGCCCGCGCCCGCCCGTGCGTGGGGCTTCCGCCGGTCGCCTCCGCCGGGCGGAAAACCATCGGCACCGCCGGCGGCTCATACCGCTTCCATCCCTGGCGCAAATTTAATTATGAATTCTAAATTTTTAATTTTGAATTGATTATCAATAACTTACAATTTTTTTGATAAAAAATAATCCGGCGACTTCCCGAGCAGACCAAGTCCGCTGCGTAGCAGCGGCCAAGGGCTGCGAGGGCCGCCGAGGAGACCCGAAGGGGCTCCGAGCGCGCGAAGGGAGACGCCGTAGGTGGCTCCCGAAGCATGCGAAGCAAGACAAGGCGCGGACTTTGCCCCGGCTCGTGGAAGCCGACGGCTTGCTGAGCACCGGAGCGAGACCCTTGGGGCTCGCGTAGGGCGGAGGGAAACAAGGCGCGGCCTTGGCATCGGCCCCCGGAAGCCGAAGGTTCCCGGAGCGCACATCATAAAACGGAATATTCCGTATCTTTGAACTGAAATCCGTTCCTTATGATAACACTTCGACCCGGCGACCCTGCGCCCGATTTTCAAGGCATCGACCAAGACGGCCAACCCGTTTCGCTTG
The DNA here is from genome assembly GCA_015494775.1 of Flavobacteriales bacterium. Lineage (GTDB taxonomy): Bacteria > Bacteroidota > Bacteroidia > Flavobacteriales > Flavobacteriaceae > JAADED01. Next base: position 5,976 of record WGAP01000171.1, read on the forward strand.
CCGATTTCCGCGGCCGGCGCTTGATTTTGTACTTCTATCCCAAAGCCCTCACGGCCGGCTGCACCAAGGAAACCGTCAGCCTGACCGAAAACTACGATTTGCTCCGCCAAAAAGGTTTCGACGTGCTGGGCGTCAGTCCCGACCCGGTGGAACGGCAAAAGAAATTTCACGACAAATACCGCGTCCCTTTCCGCCTGGTGGCCGATGCCGATAAGCATATCGTACAACTTTACGGCGTTTGGGGCAAGAAAAAGATGTACGGCCGCGAATACGAAGGCGTCCACCGGACCACCTTCGTTATCGACCCGCAAGGCCGCATCGAACACATCATCCGCAAGGTCAAAACCGGCGAGCACGCACGGCAAATTCTCGAACTGTACGAAAACAAGGAACAATGAGCACGCCGCAATGGAAAAGCGTTTGGGAATGTGAAAGTCCTACGGAAGCCGAAGTGCTGAAAACCTATTTGGAAAGCCACGGTATCCGCGTGTTTTTGCAAGGCCAAGAAAGCAATTTCCTCTATCCCGTGCTACGTGTGCGTGTGTTGGTGCCCGAAGAACAATGGGAAAAAGCTAGGGGATTGACCGAAATCTTTTTTAAATCGAGTGATTGATGTTGGTACGGGCGGAACATATCGGCAAATCCTACGGCCGGCAAAAGGTGTTGGACGATGTTTCGTTCGGCGTGGAGCGCGGCCAAGTGGTGGGCTTGCTCGGTCCCAACGGCTCGGGCAAAACCACTTTGATGCGCATCCTTACGGGCTATTTGCGCGCCGACGAAGGCAGCGCTTACATCGACGGATTTTCCGTAGCGGAACAAACCCTCCAAGTGCGCCGACGCATCGGTTATTTGCCCGAACATAATCCGCTTTACACCGATATGTATGTACGCGAATACCTGGATTTTGTCCGTGGATTTTATGACGGCATTCCGCGTACCCGCATCGACGAAGTGGTCGAAATGACGGGGCTCACGCCCGAAGCCCGCAAAAAAATCGGCCAACTTTCCAAGGGTTACCGCCAACGCGTGGGATTGGCGGCCGCTATCCTGCATAAACCTTCGTTGCTCATCCTGGACGAACCCACCACCGGACTGGATCCCAACCAATTGGTGGACATTCGCCGGCTCATCAAGGCATTGGGAAAGGAAACCGGCATCATTCTTTCCACGCACATTATGCAGGAAGTAACCCAAATGGCCGACCGCGTGATTGTGCTCTACAAGGGACGTATTCGCTTGGACAGGCCTATCAAAGATTTGGAAACAGGCGAGCAGATTATCCGCGTGGAGTTGGACACCGAAATCGAAGCCGAATGGTGGAAGCGGATGCCCGGACTAAGTGCGTGGGAAAACCTGGCGCCCCAACTTTGGGAACTCCGCTTCGACACCCGCGAAGATATGCGCGGCCGGTTGTTCGATTTTGCCGTACAAACGGGATTTAAAATCCTGTCGATCGAAGTGCAACACACCGATTTGGAAAAGCTGTTCCGCCAATTAACCACCGAAGCCCGCGAAACGGTTTAATCATCAATCCGGCATCGGGGTCTTTTCGCTACGCGCCCAATAAAACAAGCCGGCGGCGGTGATAAGCGAAATAACAAAACCGGCAACAAATAAACCTTTGGATGCTTCCCTGTAATCCGGCAACATAAAAATAAAATAACCGATAAGCCACTGATATACAGAAATTAAACTTATCCAAAGCGCCAAATGCCGGGCCGGCGCAATCCGTATCACCACCGACCAAAGCGGCGCCAAAAAAATGCCGGAAAGCATTAGCAATGCAAAACTTATTTCCGTAATATGTTTGTGCTGTCCGGCTATGGCTCCCGGATACAATCCGTACAATCCCAA
>WGAP01000172.1 GCA_015494775.1 Flavobacteriales bacterium
AATGTATCTTCATCGGATCATATTCAATTTTTCTGCCCGCCCGACAATGACGACTGTGCCCATGCCATCGAAGTTGCTTCCTTACCTTATAGCAACACTCAGGATGCAACTGGTGCGACCAATAATGATGGAAATATCAGTACTTGTGGCTCCGGTATGAACGACGGCGTTTGGTACAAGTTTACCGTAGGAACGGCTAATGGAGATATTACCGTAGAAGTAGATCCTACCGGTTGGGATGCCGAAGTAGCCGTATATACAGGTTCGTGTGGTTCCTTTACTTGTGTTGCAAATGCCGATGATGGCTATAGTGGAGATGCCGAAACCGTAACTTTTACTCCTACGGATAACACTACCTACTATGTAAATGTAGGACATTATAGTGGATCCTCCGATGGTGCCGAAGGCCCCTACACCATCAATATTTCCGGTAACTCCACGCTTAGCGCAGGCGAACTCACACAAAGCGATTTCTCCTTCTACCCCAACCCCACCACGGGCATTATCCGTTGGAATGCTTCGCAAAGTGTGGATCATGTTCAAATCACCAACCTTACGGGTCAGGTGCTGATGAACTTGGAAAATCCTTCCACGAACAGCTTGGATATTTCCCGCTTGCCCAAAGGTGTTTACCTGCTTAACGTCCAAATGGGCGACAAGCAAGGAACCTATCGATTGATTAGGGAATAAATCCATTCCTTGGAATAATACAAAACCGCCTTCAAAACGAAGGCGGTTTTTTTTATAGCATTTTTCCCAACCCGTTAAAATTCCGGTACCACTGCACCGCCTGCCGGTCGGACATGGAGGCCACAAACATTACGGCATTCAAAATTTTTTCGTAGGCCGTTGTGCCTCCCCTGTATGCCGTAGGCATAAGCAAATAAAATTGCCTGTAACGTTCGGGTTCAAATTGGGCCTTTACAAACCGGTCCACCAAATCGGGCAAAATGCTTTTGCCGGCCGCCTCCTTGTGCAAAACCTCGGGATGGCGATAAATACGTTCCACACTGTTCTGCGATATCCGTCTTAAAATTTCCTTGACATTTCCGGGAAAATCATCCGCCAGCGCGCGGTCAAAACTTCCGTCCAAAATACCCTGTTCATTGCGGATAAACGCTTCCGCCGCGTGATGCACCAATGCATTGATGGCCAACGAACGCAAATAACCGATTTGTTGTGATTTATCACGGATTTGTTTCAGCCGTTCCTCAAAATTGGCCGGTAATTCATAGGTATGAACCAAGGCATTAAGGTGTTCGAATATCTCGTCAAATCCGATACGTCCCAAATGGTAACCGTCCTCGTAGTCGATTACCGAATAGCAAATATCGTCGGCCGCTTCGGTGAGGAACACCAAAGGAAAACGCTTGAAGGATGCGTCGGAACCCTTGTGCGGCAAAAGATTCAAATCCCCGGCTATTGCATGGAATACTTTGGCATCGGCTTGGAAATAACCGTATTTTTTTCTGCTTCGACCCGCGGGTTTGTCCGGTTTGGGATGGGACGGCCCGGGATATTTGACAAAACTCCCGTAGGTTCCCAAACTCAATCGTAACCCGCCCGTGATGGAACTGCCGGGCATTTGGGTGTGTGCCAATATGCGAAAACCTGCGGCATTACCCTCGAAATGCTCCAAATCTTTGCGCTGGGCTTCGGTCAGTTCCTCGCGAAATGGATAATCTCCCGTCCTGAAATATTCCGAAATGGCCGCTTCGCCTTGATGTCCGAAGGGCGGGTTCCCGATGTCGTGCGCCAAAGCCGCCGCCGAAACCATGGCACCGAAATCTTCGGGACGAAGTCGGAGGAATTGCGCCAAATCGGGATATTTTTTCGTAAAAAACCTCCCTGCCAAAATGCCCAATGAACGCGCCACGGATGATGTTTCCAAGCTATGGGTCAGCCGGTTACGCACGCTTTCGTTGTCGGGCAAAGGCACGACCTGCGTTTTGTTTTGCAAGCGCCGGAAGGCATCGGAAAACACAATGCGGTCGAAATCGCGCTGAAATACCGAACGCTCGCCACCCGCATCCGAACCGGTTGTGCCCAAACGCCGTTTGGCATTACGCAGATATTGTTCCCAAAATGCTTGTTCAGTCATCCACCCGCTCGATTCGGGCGCCCAAACGGCGCAGTTTTTCATCAATGGCTTCGTAGCCCCGGTCGATTTGTTGGATGTTGTGGATGTAACTGGTTCCTTGGGCCGACAAAGCGGCTATGAGCAAGGAAATCCCCGCCCGGATGTCGGGCGACACCATGCGAATGCCACGCAAGGGCGTTTGGAAATCAAAACCCGAAACGTGCGCGCGGTGCGGGTCACACAGCACGATTTCCGCGCCCATATCGATGAGCCGGTCCACGAAAAAGAGGCGGCTTTCGAACATTTTTTGGTGCACCAACAAATTGCCTTTGGCCTGTATGGCCGTCACCAACACGATACTGAGCAAATCGGGCGGAAAACCGGGCCAAGGCGCATCGTAAACGGTCAATACCGAACCGTCGATAAAGGTTTTTATTTCGTAATGTTCCTGCGCCGGAATATGAATATCGTCGTCCCTTACTTCCATTTGAATACCCAAGCGCTCGAAAGTGTCCAAAATTTGTCCCAAATTTCCCACCGATGCATTCCGGATAGTTATGTCCGAACGGGTCATGGCCGCTAGGCCTATCCACGAACCGATTTCAATCATATCGGGTAAAATTCGGTGTTCGGTGCCGCCCAAACGTTCGACGCCTTGGATGGTGAGCAAATTGGAACCTATGCCCGAAATGCGGGCACCCATCCGGTTGAGCATTTTGGCCAATTGCTGCACATAGGGCTCACAGGCGGCGTTATAAATGGTGGTAGTGCCGCGGGCCAATACGGCGGCCATAAGCAAATTGGCCGTTCCCGTTACCGATGCTTCGGGCAGCAAAACGTAAGTCCCTTTCAACTCCTCGGCCTCTACGCCGTAGAAATGTTCATCGGGATTGTAACGAAACTTGGCACCCAATTTCATAAAACCCTCGAAGTGGGTATCCAATCGTCGCCGCCCGATTTTATCTCCGCCGGGTTTGGGCAAAAAAGCCCTGCCGAAGCGCGCCAATAATGGCCCCATAATCATCACCGAACCGCGTATGCCCGATGCCTTGGCACGATATTCGTCCGATATCAAATAATCGGGATTGATGTCGTCGGCACGGAACGTGTAGGTATCCTTGCCCTGCCTGCTGACCTTCACGCCCAAGCCCATCAATATCTCGATAAGCTTTTGCACATCCAAAATATCGGGCACGTTGGAAATGCTCACTTCCTCATCGGTCAGCAAAACGGCCGAAATCACTTGAAGCGCTTCGTTTTTGGCGCCTTGCGGAATAATTTCACCTTGCAGGCGCTGTCCGCCTTGAATAACAAATGTTCCCATTAGCGTCGGTTGTTTCGCCGGTTTTTATGATAGTTTTTCTTACGCTTTTGATACAAAAGCTGTTCTTTTTTGAGCAATTCATCAGTGCCGGGTTTCAGGTCGATTTTCCCGCCCGAAAGTTCGTATAAATGCCTAAAAATGATGGCATCATCCACGCTCTCGCGGTTCCATTTAATGTAATTTTTCTTCATGTGATTGGCAATGGTCATGATGAGCGCTTCGCGTTTTTCCGGGTCGTCCATTTCCACTGCGGCACGTATCAGTTCGTAAATAATTTGTCCGTAATACCGGTATTTGTAACCCTTTTGCGGATAAGGCAACCGCGGTGGCCTGGCATGCAATTCTTCCGGCACGGGTTTGGGATAAGGCGCATCCACATCCAAATCGAAATCGGCCATAACAAACAAGTGATCCCATAACTTGTGTTCCATATCGGGAACATCACGCAGGTGTTTGTTCTTTAACCCCATCAACCGGATGATTTCGCGAGCCAAATGATTGCGGCGTTCGCGATCCTCCACCGTTTTCAAATAATCCACCATTTGCTGTATCATCCTTCCGTATTCGGGAATTTTCAAGGGCTCCAAATTGGTGTTGTAATGTATTTCCAAATATTCGGGAAATCCCTTGGTGTGGATGGGATAAATTTCCTGCTTTTCGGACGATGTGTTCATATCGATTTTACGTTTTAATTCAAAATCTTGCATTTTTCCATTCATATTTTTACGCATTAAAATTTATCATCATTATCGGTTTCGTCAAATGGCAATCAATCCCGGAATATCTTCCATTTTACGGTAGCGGGCAATGATTTGGTCGGGATCGGCCATTTCGGCTATGAAACTGAGCGAAACATACTTGCCGCTGCGGGAAAAACTTTGTTTGAAATCGTGTTCGATATCCGAAAAACGTTCTTGAACCTTACGGATATTTTCTTCATCGTTGGGCAAAATGAATTTAAACATATACCGAACCGGCCATTCGTGCGTTTTTTCCAACTCATTACGTAGCCGTTTGTAAAATTCCTCACGGTTTTGGGCCTGAATGTCCCCGGCCCGTCCGGATTGTTTATTTTTGTTTTCCTTGTTCATATTCCCGTAGTTTTTGAAGCAACATTTTACGTGCCATATCCTCCAATCGTTTGTCGGATTGTTCGTTATACAACCGCACGGTAAAAAGCGCCAGTTCATAGAAATTTTGATAAATCCGCGGACTCAAATAGAGCGTTCCGTGCGTACCGAAGTCCAAATAAAGCTCGGTAAAGGGCTCGGTCAACGGGCCGTTGGCATTGCTGATTTGCTCGGTGTCGATGTCGATGTTTTGCAATTTATCCAAAGGATAAAACTGTTCTTTTCCGCCCAAAATGTGCCGGCTGCGGATGCCATTTTCCGACACTTCCAAACGATACAGATGCCTGAGCATACCCGTCCAAATCATGGTCAGTGCCAATAACCACAGCAAAAGTACGATGCCGTAAACCCAATATCCCAAACTTTTTTGCATGCTCACAATCAAATAAACCGTGCCGCCCAAAAGCAACAAAACAATGGCAAGCATTTGCACATAAACGCCTGTCCTGAATTGTGATATGCGCGTTGTGGATTTCACCTTTCCGGTTCGGTAAAGCCGGCGCGTTGCAGCAATGCCTCGATGTGTGGCGGTCGTCCGGCAAATTCCTGATAGAGTTTCATCGGATGTTTGCTTCCGCCCTGCTCCAACAAACGTCGAAACTTGTGGGCGGTTTCTCGGTCAAATATAGCATTTTTTTTGAATATCGAAAAAGCATCGGCGTCCAAAAGCTCGGCCCACTTGTAGGCATAATAGCCCGCCGCATAGCCGCCGGCAAACAAATGCCCGAATTGCGTACTCATCACGGCACCTTTTACGGGCGGCGTAAGACGCACGGGTTCAAACACTTTATGCTCAAACGCCTCCAAATCTTCCGGTGTTTTTTCCAGCTTGTAATGCCAAGCCATATCCAAATAACCGAAACCCAACTGACGCAGGGTTTGCATTCCTTCCAAAAAACGGCGTGTCCGGCCCAGTTTTTCCACCAAAGCATCGGGTATCATTTCACCCGTCCGGTAATGCCGGGCAAACATACGCAATACTTCGGACTCATAGGTCCAGTTTTCCATAATTTGCGACGGCAATTCCACAAAATCCCAATACACATTGGTACCCGAGAGTTCGGGATAACGCGTATCGGCCAACATGCCGTGCAAGGCATGTCCAAATTCGTGAAACAATGTATTTACTTCGTAAAAATTCAGCAAAACGGGCCTGTTTTCCGTAGGACGGGCAAAATTGGTAACAATCGAAACATGCGGCCGCTCGTTTTCTCCGTCCTTGCGGTATTGCGGTTTATACACCGTCATCCATGCGCCTTGGCGCTTGTTGTCCCGCGCATAAAAATCCATGTAAAGCAAGGCCGTAAAGCGGCCGTCGGCTTCCAGGATGCGGTAGGCCTTCACGTCGGGATGATAAACATCCACCCCGGGCGCGGGCTCGAATCGCAAGCCGTAGAGCTTGGTTGCCACGTCGAACATACCTTGCACCGTGGCTTCGAGCGGAAAATAAGGACGTACCGCTTCGTCGGTCAAATGCAATTCCCGGGCTTTGAGCCGTTCGGAATAAAAGGCCGTGTCCCACGCCTGCAAGCGGTCGATGCCGTCCCCGGCCGCCAGTTTTTGCAAACGAGCAAATTCCGCCAAGCCATACGGACGTGCATAGCCGTACAGTTCGTCCAAAAAGTTCATCACCTTTTCGGGCGTTTCGGCCATACGTTCCTCCAACACCAAATGGGCGTAGGACGGGTAACCCAACAAGGCGGCGTATTGTTTGCGCAAAGCCGCTTCGCGGCGCACCGTTTCGCAATTGTCGTACCGGTCACCGTGATAGGCACGCGACATATAGGCGCGGTAGAGTTTTTCGCGCAAATCGCGCCGGACGGCAAAACGCATAAACGGCCCGTAGGACGGAAAGTCCAGCCCGAAAAGCCAACCTTCTTTTCCTGCGGCCTCGGCGCGCGCAGCCGCACGCTCCAACACATCGGCCGGCAGGCCTTCCACTTCGGCTTTGTGCGTTAAATGTAAAGTATAGGCGCCCGTATCGTGCAAAAGATTTTTTTGGAATTGCAAACTCAGGCGTGACAATTCCGATTTGATTTCTTTCAAGCGCGCTTTTCCCGCCTCGTCCAGCAGGGCGCCGTTGTGCACAAACGAGCGGTAATAGGTTTCCAAAAGCATCTTTTGCTCTTCGTCCAAACCCAAGGTTTCGCGTTGCTCGTAGAGCTTGCGAATACGGGCAAACAGAGCCGGCCGTTGGTAAATGCCGTTGAAAAACACACTGAGCTCCGGCATCCATTTTTCGGCCAAGGCCTGAATGTCGGGCGTGGTGGCGGCCGAGTTCAAATTGCTCAGCAATGAACGCAGCCGATCCAATTCGAGCGAAGCATAGGCCAAGGGCTCCATCGTATTGTCCCAACCGGGCACATCGTCTTGACTTTCGATTTTTTCGATGCGTTCCCGTGTGCGCTTCATCCACACCGGAAAGGCCTCGTCGAAATGTTCGGGCCGGATTTCCGAAAAGCGAAACGCACCGTAGGGCTCGGCCGTAAGGTCAAGCAAAGGATTTGTAAAACTCATCGTTTGTTCAATTTCATAACAAGTAAAAAAACGCGAAAAAACGCCTGTCAATCTTCGGATGAGCGCAAATTTAACGTTTTTTGCAGGATTGGCCAAAGTGCCCGGGCCGCCGCATCCGCATCGGGAAAATCGTTGCGAAAAATCAACTTGGCCCGCCGGTAATCGGGCAAGCGAGCTTCGTAATGAGCGCGGGCTTGCCTATCGTCGCTTTGCCAAAGAGGCCGGTCGGTGTCCGACGCGGCCAGACGTTCACGGATGGTTTCCCAAGGCGTGTCCACGAACACCCGCAGCGAATAGGTGTCCACCATATGGCGGTTGAAGGGCTCGGTGAGCGTTCCGCCTCCCAGGGCCAAGATGAGCCGGTCGCGTTCGGCCAAAATCTCGTTCAGCGCCTTGTTCTCGGCTATGCGAAGCGCCCGTTCGCCGTATTGGCGGATAATACGGGCGGGCGTCAGTCCGGTGGCGGCGGCAATAAAATCGTCCAGGTCGATAAAGTCCCAACCTGACAGCCGTGCCAAGGCCCGTCCCAATGCGGTTTTTCCCGCGCCCATATAACCCGACAGGGTGATGATCATCGCTTTGCTTTGGCGTAAAGATAGGCATTTTGGCGGGACGTTCGATACCTGTATGCCGCTACAATGATTGCAGTAGGAGAATGATTTTGGGGCTCCACAAGCCGTCGGGGCGCCGGCGGCGGAATGAAAATTCCGCTGCCGGCGGCGCAAAAAGGTTTAGCGGACAATGTTTTGATGCGGGATTTATCGATAACCCAACGCCTCGGCAGGGAAAATTTTGCCGTTTTTTTGCGCCGCCGGCCCCGCGCCTTGCGCGGCGCCGGCGCCCCTTGTCTTGTTCCGCGGGCTACGAAGCCCTTTGCCGTCTCGCTACGCTCGGCGGCTGCGGTCTTCTTCGCCTGCTCCGGCAGCCCGTTCCGGTCTGCCTTCGCGGCTTCGGGAGCCGCCTGCGACGTCTCCCTTCGC
>WGAP01000173.1 GCA_015494775.1 Flavobacteriales bacterium
AAGTGGTTGATTTTGTTCATCTCAATCAAACAATCCGCTCCGGCATCCATGGCCAATTCCTCACGCTCACGAACACCTTCACATCCGTTGTACACCCCGTTGTAACGGAATTCAATTCTAATTCCTTTCGGATACATGCTTTTGGGATACTGATGACTCTGCAACGCCACCCACCACATCGGAACGAAGTAGGTGTAAATGATCAGCCCCAAGCCCAGTAGGCCGAAAATCCAATACAACACTGCGAATTTTTTTGCCTTGTTTTCCATGTTTTTTCGTTTTTTCAAAAATGATGATTTTCTGACTATTATCAAAGTTTCCAAGTCATATTTTGACCAAAAATTTTCGGTTATTTCGGTTATAAAGAAAAGCCGTCATTTCGACGGCTTTTCCTGTAATTTTAGTTACTTCCGTTTACTTACCAGCTTTTTCTTTAAGCACGGCATCGGATTTGGCTTTCATGTATTGGATCAACTTATCCACATCTTTCGGATCCACATGTTGGTTCGGCATGTACAATTTGAATTTTTGTGCCAAAGCAACGATGTCAGCATCCTTATAGTGTTTTTCGGTGTGGAGGATCCAATCTTTGAGCCAAGCATCACTACGACGTTTGTGTACCATAAACAGGTCGGGACCGTTGAAGTCCTTACCGAATTTATGGCAAGCGTTACATCCGTAGTTCAGGAATTCCATTTCACCCGGAAGCATGTTTTTCAACTCGATGGCCGAAGGTTTGAAGGACTGAACCATGTTATCCCAACGGATACGATCGTTGTAAGCCAAAACACGTTTGTTTTCGGCATCTTGGTTGAATTTAACCGTCAAATAACCTGCCAATTGACGTTTGGCCGGGCTGTTTTGCGGGTCGATCAGGATGGGATAAACACCTGCTTTTTCGGCTACGAATTTGAGCGTAGCTGTTTCACCGGGCGAATACGGATACATTTTGTCGTAGGACGCAATTTCATATACGTAGTGATCGAACGGCGTTTGACCCAGGTTGGTCAGGTGAATAATTACCGTTTGTCCTTGTTCCACATTGATATCGCCGGGGGTTACCTTACCGTCTTTGATGGTACCGAACACTTCAACGGTATTTCCTTTGGTGTCCACTTTTTCCTTACCTGCCTCCGTAGCGTAAGGCGATTTACTCATCGTGGTAATATCAGTTCCCACAGGGTAAACATCAATGGCATTTTTCTCATACACATCACGTCCGATCATGGCCGTGTAGTGCGGTTCACCCATCGGAAGCGGCAGGTCGTAAATGATTTTCGGTTGATCGCCCGAAATGTCAATCAATTGGTGGTTTTGCGGATGCAAAGGACCTACCGGATTGAAGCGGTCGATGGACAATTTGTTCAAGGCAATCAAATATTTACCGCGCGGATGTTTGGTATCGCCGTGATAGGAAACCAAGTGACCGATGTTGTAGTGCGAAGGCACATAAGCCAATACTTTCAAGGTTTTGTAGTTCCACTTGGTTACACGGGAATCCACATAAATAGAGGTATAAATCACGCCGTCTTTGCTGTCGAATTGGTTGTGCAGCGGACCGAGTCCCACTTCCACACTACCGTGCAAGGCATCGTCGAGCGCGATAACCGGAATACCGAATTCATCGTGTTTTTCGAATTTTTTGGCCTTGATGGCAGCCATGATTTTATCGAAGTCATAAACCCAGGCATGCGAATCCAATTTACCGGCCACGATGATGTATTTACCCGAAGGGTTCACATCCACGCCGTGCGGCGATTTGGGTTCGGGAATCAAGTAAAGCAAGCCGTATTTGATGGATTCGGGAATGGTAATAACGTGCATGCCGTTAACCACTTTCTTACCGATTTTTCCGGCTTTGAATAATTCTTCGGCTTTTTTCCAGTTGGTTACGTGCAGGTAATCCACATCACGAGACGAACATCCGGCTTCGAACGGCGGACGTCCTTTTTCGATACCACCCACATACATTTCCGAACAGAAGGAGTTCGTAAAGCCCCATCCGTAGGATTTGGCTTTACCGGCATCGGAAAGGTCTTGGGTATAAGGCGGAAATTCAAATGTAAAGGATTTGCTCAGGTCAACTTTACCCGTGTTGTTATCGAATTTCCAATAGGTCAAACCGCCTCGCCAGTATTTTTTGAAGTTTTCTTCGGTCAGCGGATGATATTTACGGTCAAAAGGAGCCGGATATTGGCAGGCCTCCATGATGTATTCGGAATTGGGCGTAAAGAAGCATCCACCGTGGTCGGAACGGAAAATCGGGTTTTGGATGATTTGTTTTACATACCAATCACGCAGATCTACAATATAAATACGAGGGTTAGCTTTATCATTAATGGCCAACCATTTTCCGTTGTAGTCCCCGTTGGTTTCCGAAAAGCCCGGGTGGTGCGTATCACCCCACAGGATTTGTTCGCCGTCGATGAAACCTTTTTTCAACAAATTGTATGTTTCTTCCGAAAAACCGAAACCTGCATAGGGTTGACGGGTGTTAATCGGCGTATATTTCACCATACGCATCGAAGGAAATACATAGGTAGGCAAGTTACCTTCCTGACCACCGGAGTTGGCGGCCACACCTTCGTCTTTCAAATTGTCCGGCGTATAGGTTTTAACTGCCGCCAGAACGTCTTCTTCGTTCAATCCGCGACGTTTAACCACGTCTTGGAACGATTCTTTTCCGCGCGGAGCACCAACGGCGGCTTGGCCCTTGGCTCCTTGGGCTTTTTCGCCTTTCTTACCGCCACAGCTTACGCTGAACAATGCCAACGCCACAATGGCCATGGCTACCGAAAGGATGCGGAACCCGTTGAATTTATTTGACTTTTTCATAATCGTATTCATTTTTTATGTATAAATAACCGGTTGATGATTATTGTTCTTTACCCAGTTTTTCATCCAACAGTTTTTTGGCACGCAAGCCCACATCGGCTGCTTTAACTTGGTATTGGAAATATTGTTCCGCCCACAGGAAAGCGTCTTTCCATTTGCCTTCTTTGGCATATTTCTTATAGTTATCTTCGGTAAACTTGGCTTTGTTCAATTGGTCAACAGCATCTTGTACCAATGCTTTTACGTAAGGATATTTTTCGTAGTGGTTCTTTTTCAGGTAATCTACCACGCTGTTAATCACGTCACCCGTTTGCTTGATAACTTTAAGTTTTTCTTCGTATTGTTTTTTATACTTGGCCAATTCTTCCTTGGAAAGTTTGCCGGCGCCCAAATCGGTTCCGGGTCCTTTGTATCCTTTGGGTTTAACCATCAGGATACCTTCCATTTCCAAGTGCAATGCCGAACAGAATTCCGTACAGTAGTAAGGGAATGCACCGGCACGGTCGGCCACAAAGGTCAGCGAAGCCGTTTTACCGGGTTCAAACGAACCGTGTTTACCGTAGGTATCAATCGTAAATCCGTGGGTTTCGTCTTCGGCACGTTCCAGGTTGGTCAAGTGGAAGGTTACGATATCACCTTGGTTAACTTCCACGATTTCAGGGGTAATGTGCGAACGGATGAGCGTACCGAATACGTGTACACGGTTACCTTTACGTTCGATTTTTTCCTGTCCGGCCACGGCACGGAAAGGCGAAGGTTCACCCGTGCGCGAGTTGGTACCGGTAGGATAACGGATAATCGGCTTGATGGTGGTACGCAAAATCAATTCGTTGCCGTAAACGTTGGCTTGTGGCAATGTCATGGTATAAATGTCGGTCATTTCATTGTCGTCCGAAATGTCAATCAAGTGTTGTACGCTGGGACGTACCGGACCCGTTTTGGGCAGGTTTTTCAAATAAGCTTCTTTGTCCACGGCAATCAGGTAATTGGAGTGCGGATGCATGGAATTACCTTGCGGAACCGTGATGTACGAAGGTTTGAAGTCTAATTTTACTTCGTCTTTTTTGGCTCCGGTTTCGTAATTAAAACGTACGATTTTGCTATCGTCGTGTGCCGAAGCATAAGCAATATTTTTACGATAATCGAAAGTTACGTCCACAACGCCTTTTCCAATAGGAACCGATTTGTGCATTACGGCATCGGCTTTGATGCTTTTGCCCAAATTGGATTTGATTTTGGCGGCATCCAATACCAATACGTTGTCGGCGGCAACCACCAAATATTTGCCTTCGGGCGAAACTTTTACCATATTGGCTTTGGCGGGCAATTCAATGAATGCCACGGAACCTTTAATATCATCGAATTTTACAACGTCAAAATCATTCACGCGCGTTTTCTTGGCGGAAACGGCTTTTTTGTAATCAACGGCATAAACATAAGCTTTACCGTCTTTGAAAGCCAAGCCGAAGAACAATCCGTCGCTGGGGCCTTTGCCCACATCGTTATAATCCAATTGGTAAGGAGGGAATTCGATGGCAAAGGATTTTTCTTTGATAATACGTCCTTTGTGCTCACCTTCTTTTTCCATACGTTTTACTTTCCAGAAGGTGATGGCGTTTTTGGCTTGTCCCATATCGGTGCTACGCATATCCCAAGGATGCGGATATTGTCCGGTTTGGATTACATATTCCGTATTGGGCGTTACCGTAGCTTCGGGGAACAGGTTGTTCATAATGGGGTTGGACAAAACCTGCTTGGTTTCAAAGTCATCCAAACCCAACAAAGCCACACGTGCATTGGCACCGTCGGTAAAGAACGCATATTTGCCGTCATAATCCCCGTTGGTTTCCGAATAGGCAGGAAAACGCATATCCCCGTACCAAGGAATACGGTCGTCCAATGAGGATTTTTTGAGCAACAATTGCGATTCGTCGTCATAGCCGTATCCTTGCCAAGGTTCGGGCGAGAACACACCCACATACTTGTAGATACGCATGGACGGAACGCCATACACAATCATTGTACCGGAGTTACCGGTGCCTACAATGCCGAAGTATTCGTCCCTGCCTCCGCGAGGCATGAACGTTTTTACTGCGGCCAGTTTGTCTTTGTCAGTCAGACCGCGGGCTTTCATCACCGCGTCCACTGTCGATTGGGCCTTCACCCGCGGCACGAACACCACGAGACCCAATACCGTCAGGGCTAACCATTTTAATTGTTTCATAATAGATGAGTATTTAGCTTTTATGGTATCAAATATAATAAAAATTTGTTTACACAAAAAATGATTTGAGACATAAACCAAAAATATAATCACCTGAAAACAAATAAGGTGCGTAATTTTTGTTACACACCTTACGGTTTTATTCTCTTGAACGCTTATTTTCCATTGTTTACAACGCAGCTTCACCCAATTGGGCAAATATTTCCTGCATACGTTCACGCTCTTCGCGGGCCAATTCCGGGTCAACCAAAATACGTCCCGTATGCTCGTCCACAATAATCCTGTCACGGTCGCGAATTTCTACTTGCACCTGCGGCGGAATAACAAAATAGGATTCGTCATAAGAAACCACCGCCAGGCGGTTTTTGTATTTATTGACCAAACGCTTATAGGCGCGCACCAAACGCTCCGATAATTGCTGCATATATTCCTCCTTCATTTTTTTCAACTCCTCCTCTTCGCGTTCGGTCTCCTTCAAAATTTCGTCCAATTCCGCCTGCTTGGCCTTCAATTGTTCCCGTTGGGCCGCCAAAAGTTCCTCGTTTTCGGCAATTTGTTGTTCCAATTGCGCCGTTTCGGTCAATGCCTGTTTGATTTTTTTGTCGGCCAATGCTATTTCGCCTTCAAAATAATCGATATCTTCTTGCAAACTCTTGTATTCACGGTCGTTGCGCGCATTTTCCTGCCGTTGACGGTAACGTTCGATATCCTTTTCGGCCTTGGATTTTACTTCCTTGTGAAATTGAATTTCAATTCCCAAGGTTTTGATGCGTTCTTTGATCTTATTGATACGCCCTTCCAAACCGATAATCTCGTCTTCATAAAATTTAACCTGCAAAGGCAATTCCCCGCGCAATTCTTCCAATTTATGTATGCGCGAATCTATCAATTGAATGTCATACAACAACCGCAATTGTTCTTCTACGCTCAACGATTTTTTTTGTTTCTTAGCCATAGGATTTATACATTACATATAATAATAAACGGGATTCGTATCCCCTTCGGATTCGACAACCGCAAAATTAGGAAATTTTTCCGACAATATCCGGGTCAAATAGCCCGTTACGAAACGTTCCGTTTCGTAATGCCCTGCATCAATGAGCAAGATTTCGCCTTCACCCGCAAAAAAATCATGATATTTCATATCGCCGGTGAGCAAAACGTCCGCCCCGGCCGCCCGGGCCGCATCAATGGCAAAAGCACCGCTTCCTCCCACCACGGCCACCCGTTCAACGGGCTTGCCGCGCATGGCCGAATGCCGCAACACGGGCGTTTGCAAAACCTTTTTGACCTGTTGCAAAAAGGCCGCTTCGTCCAAGGGCGCCGGCAAACTGCCCAAAGTGCCTATCCCTATCTCGGGATGCCTGTTCACCGTAGCATAAATTTCATAGGCCGGCTCCTCGTAGGGATGCGCTTCGCGCATAGCCCGTTCCACTGCGCCGGTCAAATGACGCGGAAAAACCACGCTCACCCGCGTTTCCGGTTCGCGATGCACCTTTCCCTGTTCTCCCACAAAAGGTTGCGCACCCTCCAAGGGCCGGAAAGTCCCGTATCCTTCCACATTGTAACTACAACTGTCGTAATTTCCGATAACGCCCGCTCCGGCGGCAAACAAGGCCTCACGCAACGCATCCGCCCGAGCATGCGGCACATAGGTAACCAGAACGCGCAAATTGTCTTCCTGCGGAATCAAAACCTTCAAATCCGTCAAACCCAAAGCCCGGGCCGTAAGCGCACTCACGCCGTCCCGGTGGTTGTCCAGGGCCGTATGCAGGGCATAAATAGCCACGCCCTTGCGCAATGCCTTCATCACGCTGCGTTCCACATAATTGCGCCCCGTGAGCGACTTCAAACCCTTGAAAACAATCGGATGATACGTCACAATCATATTCAATCCCCGCTCCACGGCCTCGTCCACCACGCTTTCCAAAGCGTCGTGTGCTACCAAAATGCCCTTCACTTCCACTTCGGGCTCACCGCACAGCAAGCCCGTGTTATCGAAGGATTCGGCATAGGCACGCGGAAACCGGCGGTTCAAAAATGCGGCTATATCTCCTATGGTCATTCGAAAATTTCCCTTTGTGCAAAATGAAAAGCAATTTCATTGGCGGCATTTTCATCACTGTCCGACCCGTGAATGGCATTCTCTCCCACCGACGTGGCATAGAGCTTGCGAATGGTTCCCTCGGCGGCTTCGGCCGGATTGGTGGCACCGATCAAGGTGCGGAAATCTTCCACCGCATTTTCTTTTTTCAAAACGGCCGCCACAATGGGCCCGCGCGACATAAATTCCACCAATTCACCGTAAAAAGGCCGCTCCTTGTGCACTTCGTAAAAACGCTCGGCATCCCGCCGCGTGAGTTGCGTCATTTTCATGGCCACGATTTCAAATCCGGCTTCGGTAATTTTGGCCAAAATCTCGCCCGTATAACCTTTTTCCACGGCATCGGGCTTAATCATCGTAAAAGTCTTGTTTCCTTTCATAAGTTGTTGGCTTGATTTTTCCGCAAAAATAGCAATTTTATTTGGGCGCCCCGGCGCTCGGGTTCGGGGCCCCGCCGGCGGACTGACGCCCGCAGCGGATGGCCGGACGTTGGAGTGAATTTTATCCGAGTCCGTCCCGCGGCTTCTCCGCGGGCCGGGACTTCCAATTGATTTTCAAATGTTTAC
>WGAP01000174.1 GCA_015494775.1 Flavobacteriales bacterium
CCGTTCCTTTCTGGATTGCACTTGTGGTCTTTTTGTTGGCCATGGGTGGTGTGGTCAAAGGCAAATCCAAGGCCGTAAAAGGCATTTCGGGCGTTGTGGCCCTGGCGGCGCTGGGTGTGGTTGCCTATGTTACCTATTGGGAAGCCCGTTCTCTGGGCCGTCAGCAAGGATATGCACCCGTACAACCCATTTGGTTTTCGCACAAGGTGCATGTTACGCAAAACAAAATCGACTGTGAATACTGCCATGTGGACGTGCGCACTAGCCGCCATGCCGGTATTCCCAGTTTGAACGTTTGCCTCAACTGCCATGCCGTGGTTCAAAAAGGCCACCATTCGGGCACCAAGGAAATTTCGAAAATTTATAAATACCTGGGTTATAATCCCAAGACCAAACAATTCGATAAGCCCGGCAAACCGATCCAATGGATTAAGGTACACAATTTGCCCGACCATGTTTATTTCAACCATGCACAGCATGTTCAGGCGGGCAAAGTGGCTTGCCAGGAATGCCACGGACCCGTGGAAAAAATGACCCGTGTGGTGGAATACAAGGAATTGAGCATGAAATTCTGCTTGAATTGCCACCGCAAACGGAACATTATTACCGATAATCAATATTATGCTTTGTATAAATTTCACCTGAAACCGGGCGAAAAACCCAAGGTGAAAGATATCGGCGGTCAGGATTGTTCGTCTTGTCATTATTAATCTAATAAGGAAAACAATAGGACAATGAAAAAATATTGGAGAAGCTTGGAAGAATTGGACCTGATTCGCGAAGGGAAAGCCCTCGAAGGCACCGAGGAATTTCCCACCGACGGATTGTCCAAGGAAGAAATTAAGCAGCGATACATTGCCAACCGTAGGGATTTCCTGAAATTGCTCGGGTTTTCCACGGCCTACGCCGTTGCGGCCACCAGCTGCCAACAACCCGTGCGCAAAGCCATTCCCTACCTGGTGCGGCCCAACAACGTTACGCCCGGCGTAGCGGACTACTATGCCACCGTAATGCACGACGGATACGAATTTGCGCCCTTGCTGGCCAAAGTACGCGACGGCCGTCCCATCAAGGTGGAACCCAACGACGATTATGCGTTCAGCGGAACCACCGCCCGTCATCAAGCCAGCGTTTTGGATTTGTATGACACGGCCCGCTTGCAACATCCACTCAAAAACGGCAAGAAAACCGATTGGAAAACCATCGATAAGGAAATCACGGCCAAGCTCGACGAGTTGAAAAATGCCGGTCAGAAGGTTTATTTCATCACCTCGTCCTTGGCTTCGCCTTCGTTCGAAAAACTTTTGGGTCAATTCATCGAAAAATATCCCAATGTGGAACCGGTGTTCGTGGATCCGGTATCCTATTCGGGCATTTCCAAGGCCCATAAAAATCTTTTCGGCACCGAAGTGGTTCCTGCTTACCGCTTCGACCGCGCCGATGTAATTGCCGGATTCAATGCCGACTTTTTGGGCACCTGGCTTTCGCCGGTGGAATTTTCGGCCCAATATGCCAAAACGCGCGATTTGACCGGCGGACATAAAAAAATGTCCAAGCATTATCAGTTCGAAAGTTTGATGAGCTTGACCGGTTCCAATGCCGATCACCGTGTCATCATCAAACCGGCCCAAGAAAAGAAATTATTACTCAAACTTTATAACGCCTTGGCCCAAGCAACGGGCAAACCGGCCATTGACGGCGCACCCGATTGCAAAATCAAAATCGACGCCTTGATCAAAGACCTTTTGGCCGCCAAAGGTAAATCCCTGGTGGTTTCGGGCACCAACGACCCGGCCATCCAAACCTTGGTAGCCGCCATCAACCTGATGTTGGATAATTACGGCAAAGACAAGTCCGTTTGCGTCAAACGCGCCTTCAACCTCCGCGGCGGCGACGATACCAAGGCACTCATGGCCCTGGAAGAAATCAAGGCCGGCAAAGTGGGCGGCGTGATTTTCCATAACATCAACCCGGTGTATGAATTCGGGCTGAATAAAGATTACGCCAAGAGCTTTAAAGCCCTCAAACTTTCGGCGGCTTTTACCGAACGCAAGGATGAAACCGCTGCCAACGTAACTTATGTTTTGGCCAACAATCATTACCTGGAAAGCTGGGGCGATGCACAACCTTACAGCAATACTTTTATGCTCCAACAACCAGCCATCAACAAACTTTGGGATACGCGTCAACCGCAGGAAAGTTTGATGAAGTGGGCCGGAATAAGCGGTGATTATCATACGTTTATCCAAAATTATTGGAAAGAAAATCTTTACGGCTTGGTTACCGGCTACAAGGATTTTGATGATTTTTGGACATCCACCTTGCAAAAGGGATTTGTGGAAATCAACACCGACCAAATGGAAGAACCCGTTGATGCCGAAACCCAAGCCCAAGTCGATGCCCAACATCAAGCCATTGCCGACGCCAATCCCGAATTGAAAGAAAAAGACCCGTTTGCCGCACTTCAATCCATGGCCGGTGATTTACGGGCCTTCCAAAAACCGCAAGGCGTGGAACTGGTGGTTTACGAAAAAGTGGGAATGGGCGCCGGTAAATATGCCAACAACCCTTGGTTGCAAGAATTGCCCGACCCCATAACCAAAGTGGTTTGGGACAACTATGTGAGCGTTTCGCCCAAAATGGCCGAAGCCAAAGGTTGGAAGCAAGAAGATGTGGTGAAAGTGGAAGGCAACGGCTATGCCATTGAACTGCCGGTGGTCATCCAACCCGGACAAGACGACAGCACCATCGGTATTGCCATGGGCTACGGACGTCAAGGTGCGGGGCCCATCGGTGATGGCATCGGAAAATCGGCTATGCCTTTTGTCCGTCCTTCCAATGGAATTCGTTCCTACACCCGTATTCCGGTTAAAGTTTCGAAAACGGGAAAAACTTATACCATTGCTTCCACGCAAATCCATCACGTGATGGAAGGACGCGACATTGTGCGCGAAACCACGCTCAAAGATTGGATGAAAAATCCCAAATCGGGCAACGAAAAGCACGAATATTACAAGAAGAAACTCAAAAACATTACGCTCTACAAATACGGCTACAATCCCGATGATTATCCCGGCCATCACTGGGGTATGGCCATCGACCTGAACAAATGTACCGGTTGTGCCGCTTGTGTGATTGCTTGTCAGGTGGAAAACAACATTGCCATCGTGGGCAAGGAACAAGTTCGCCGCAAGCGTATTATGCACTGGCTCCGCATCGACCGTTATTACTCGCAGGAAGAAAACAAGCTGTATTCGCCCATGAAGGACAATCCCGAGGTTGTCCACCAACCGGTGATGTGTCAGCACTGCGACAATGCGCCTTGTGAAAACGTTTGTCCGGTGGCCGCTACGCCGCACACGCGCGAAGGGCTCAACAGTATGGCCTACAACCGTTGTATCGGTACGCGCTACTGTATGAACAACTGTCCGTACAAAGTGCGCCGCTTCAATTGGTTTAACTTTGTCGAAGGCGGAGATTATCCGTATTTGTTCGGCGATGAAGTAAAACGTATGGTACTCAATCCCGACGTGGTGGTTCGCCAACGCGGCGTGGTGGAAAAATGTACCATGTGTGTTCAACGTATCCAAGCCGGTAAATTGCAAGCCAAAGCCGAAGGTCGTCAACTCAAAGACGGCGAAATTCAACTGGCTTGCGAACAAGCTTGCCCTACGGGCGCCATCGTGTTCGGTGATACCAATATGCCCGATGCGCGCATCATAAAACTCTTCGACGATGACCGTTCCTACGGTTTGCTCGAAGAATTGCACACGCTGCCCAGCGTGGTGTATATGACCAAAGTTCGCAATAAAGAACATGTGGATTTTGATTTCGGCCTGGAAGCCGAAGCAAAAGAAGACGCTCAAAAAGAACATAAAGCATAAAACTCAGGATTATGTATAAGAAATCTGTACGGGGTGAATTAATATTGGGAAATAAATCCTATGCCCAAATAACCGAAGACGTCCTGCGCCATCAGGAGTCGGAGCCCAAGTGGTATTCGGCACCCAAATGGTGGTGGGCCGCTTTTATCTTTTTCTTTATCCTGCTGGCCGTAGGACTGGGTTATTTTGTTCCCCTAACCATTGCCAAGGGTATCGGTATGTGGGGGAATAATAACCAAAACGCCTGGGGATGGGCCATTATCAACTTTGTTTGGTGGATCGGTATCGGTCATGCCGGTACGGCTTTTTCCATCTTCCTGTTGGTATTGCGTCAAAAGTGGCGAACATCCATCAACCGTGCGGCCGAAGCCATGACCATCTTTGCCGTTATGGCGGCTGGTTTATTCCCTGCCATTCACGTGGGCCGTCCGTGGGATGAATTTTTCATTTTCCCCTACGGGCCCAACAGCCGCGGATTGTGGGTCAACTGGAATTCGCCCTTGCTCTGGGACGTATTGGCCATTACTACATACCTGACCACATCATTCCTTTTCTGGTATATGGGTATGCTTCCCGACTTTGCGACCATTCGCGAACGAAGTACCGGGGTGAAGAAAAAAGTATTCTGGGCACTCAGTTTTGGTTTTGTGGGTCATTTGAAAACTTGGCGCCGGTTTGAAGATGCTGTAATTATTCTTGGTGGTTTGGCCGCTCCCTTGGTAATCTCGGTGCACTCCATCGTGTCCACTGACTTTTCGGCATCGGTACTTCCGGGTTGGCACGAAACCATTTTTCCGCCTTTCTTTGTGGTCGGGGCTATTTTTTCCGGTTTCGCCATGGTGCTTACCCTGATGATTATCATCCGGAAAGTCTATAAACTGCATGAATATGTTACCGATGACCATCTGGATGCCATTGCCCGTATCATCATCTTTGTAAGTTTGATTATGGGTTCGGCATACTTGATCGAGTTGTTCATCGCCTGGTATTCGTCCAATATGTACGAAGAATACGTTTTCGACGAAACTTACCTGACCGGTGATTATGCCGTTCCCTATTGGGCCATGTTTATTTTCAACGCCATTGTACCGCAACTTTTCTGGTTCAAAAAAATACGTCGCAATTTGACAACCCTTTTCATTATTTCCATTATTATCAACATCGGTATGTGGCTCGAACGCTACAACATTGTTATTCCGCCCACGGCCCAGGATTTCCTTCCGGCCAATTGGAGCGAATATTCACCCACCATTGTGGACATCGGTATTTACTTGGGCACCATCGGGCTGTTCGGTGTAGGCGTATTGCTCTTTATGCGCTACCTGCCCATTATGGCCATGAACGAGCTTAAACAACAAGCCAAACGTCAAACCGAACTGACCGAGGAAAAATCGGTTTATGACATCTTCGAAAAAAAATTAGTCAAATGAAAAAGTTCATAGGTGTTTACGACGACGATGTGAAATTGCTCAACGGCATCGACCGCATGAACGAAGACCGCGTAAAAGTGGACGATGTGATTACGCCGTTCGTCATCGAAGAACTCTTCGAAAAACTGCATATTCACTCCAACATCCAATTCCTGGCCTTCATTTATGGTGTTTTGGCAGTAATCGGAACCTTGGCAGGATTGGTTTATACCTTTGTAATCGATTATCCGCTCAACATCGATGGGAAACCCAATTTTTCATTGGTGTTTGTTATCCTTCTGTTCGTACTGATGGTACTTACGGTGGTGGTCTTGACCACGCTGACCTTTTTCCATCAGGAACGATTGCTCCCGATGAAAAAATTACCCTTCGAATATCCGGGTATGCATGTGGATAAATTCGTGGTGGTGGTACCCACCGATGCCAAGGAAAAGGCCGAAAGCATTTTCCGCGAAACCGGTGCCATCGATATGAAGGAAATCGAAATGAACGCGTAAAACAATGAATATCATGAAAAAAATCATATTCCTTTTGATAGGCCTGGGATTTCTGAGTGCTTGCAATCATACGCACGAAAAACCTTATCGCGATTTTATGGGTAATTTCGATATGTATTACTCCAAGGCCTATGAAAGTTACAGCACCAATCCCGTTTTCAAGGACGGAAAAACCATGCAACGCATGCCCGAAGGTACCGTGGCACGCGGCAAAAAGCCCTATCCGTTTACGCACAAGCTGGCCGACCGCAAATTGGCCGGTGAAAAATTGGTCAATCCGATTCCCAAAACCAAAAAGAATTTGGAAATCGGACGCCAAAAATTCAATATTTACTGCGCCGTTTGCCACGGAAAAGACGGTAAGGGTTTCAGCACCGCCGACAAAAACACGCTTTACAAAATGAAGCTCTACAACGTGCCGCCGGCCAACCTGAACACCGATGCCGTGCGAAACTATCCCGACGGTGAGATTTTCCATGTCATCACCATGGGCTCGGCCATTATGGGCGCCCACGGCAGTCAGATCAAACCCGCCGATCGTTGGCGTATCGTTCATTATATCAAAAACGGATTTAAAGTAAATTAAGCAGTTATGGAACGTCAATTTGTGTTTACCAAAAAACTGAAAACCATTAGTTTGGTCCTTATACTTATCGGTTTGATTACCGGTGTGGCTTCATTCTTGGTGGACAAGGAACGCGCCTGGTCGTCGTTGCTTCTTCACAACTATTTCTTCCTGTCGCTGGCCTTGGGCGCCGCCTTTTGGATGTCCATTCAATACATCACCGAAGCTGGATGGTCGGCCGCCTTTAAGCGCGTGCCCGAAAGCATGACCAATTACCTGCTCTACGGTTTTGTGTTTATGCTCATCATCGTAACGCTCGGGCTCAAAGTGTTGTATCCTTGGTCGGACCCGGTGAAACATTTCGGCGACGAATACAAATTCATCGCCCACCATTTGCACTATAAGGAAGCGTATTTGAATGCAACCTTCTTTATTGTTCGCCTGTTTGTATATTTCATCGTTTGGTATTTGGCCATCAAGGTTTTGCTCAACCTTTCCAAGAAGGAAGACCACGACAAGGCCAATGCCTTGGTGTATTTCAACAAATCACGCTACTATTCCCGCGTGTATATTTTCAGTTTTGCCCTGACCTTTATTTTCGCTTCGATGGACTGGATGATGACGGTGGCTCCGCTGTGGTACAGTACCATTTTTCCGGTCAAGGAAATCATTTCGGCCTTTGTCCACTCGGCTGCGGTGATTATCCTGATTATCATCTATTTGTATCGTCAAGGTTATTATCCGTTTATCAATCCGTCGCACTGGCATGATTTGTCCAAATACATTTTTATGGGATCCATCCTGTTCGGCTATGCCTGGTATTTCCAATACATGCTGATTTGGTACGGCAACATTCCCGAAGAAACCGAATACTACTTCGTTCGACGATTCGAATTTTCGGAACCTTTGTTCCTGTCGGTTATCGTCTTTACGTTTGTTATTCCGTTTTCCATGTTGCTTTGGAACCGGTGGGCCAAAAATTTCCGCGTTTTGGGATGGGCCGCCGTATTTTTCCTGATTGGAAAATACATTGAACACTACCTGATGGTTTACCCCGAAACCATGAAACACCCGGTTTACGGATGGATCGAATTGGGCATGTTGCTCGGCTTTATCGGCTTGTTTATGTTTGCCGTGTTCTCGGCCATGGCCAAGCGTCGTTACATCTTGCCGGTCAACCATCCTTATTTGGAAGAAAGCTTGTTCCATCACATCCCGCACTAAGCGGATCGGAATGATGATAACAAAAAACCGCCTTTCTGTTTGGAGGCGGTTTTTTATTGGAATAATTTGCTCTCATGTCTGAATAACCCCCGGATTAAAGGGCTCGGGCGGACGGTGGTCGGCCGTTTGGATACCTTCGGAAATCCACCGGCGGGTTTCCACGGGGTCGATAACGGCATCCACCCACAGGCGGGCGGCTGCGTAGTAGGGCGAAATTTGTTCGTCATAGGTCCGTTGAATGTTTTCCAGCAGTTTACGCTCGGTTGCAGGGTCGATGGTTTTACCTTGTTTTTTGAGCCGTGCTTCTTCGATTTGCAGGAGCACTTTGGATGCCGAAGCGCCGCTCATCACGGCAATTTCGGCCGTAGGCCAGGCCACCATCAAGCGCGGGTCGTAGGCGCGACCGCACATGGCGTAATTTCCGGCGCCGTAGGAATTGCCCACAACTACGGTAAACTTGGGCACCGTTGAATTGCTCACGGCTTGCACCATTTTGGCGCCGTCTTTGATAATGCCGCCGTGTTCGGCCCGGCTGCCCACCATAAAGCCCGTAACATCCTGCAAAAACACTAGCGGAATGCCCTTTTGGTTGGCCGTCATAATAAAACGGGCCGCCTTGTCGGCCGAGTCGGAATAAATCACGCCGCCCACTTGCATTTCGCCGCGGGCGTTGCGCACCACCGTGCGTTGATTGGCCACAATGGCCACGGCCCAGCCGTCGATGCGGGCATAGCCGGTAATCAGGGTTTTGCCGTAGTCCGGCTTGTATTCGTCGAAACTTCCTGCATCCACCAGGGTTTCCAACACTTCGTACATATCGTAGGGCTCGGAACGCTTGACCGGAATGAGTCCGTAAACTTCTTCGGGCTTGCGGGCCGGCGCTTTGGGCTCGATGCGGTTGAATCCCGCCCGCACGGGAGCTTTGATTTTGCGCACAATACGCCGGATTTTGTCCAGCGCTTCGCGGTCGTCGGCCGCCTTATGGTCCACCACGCCCGAAATGGCCGTTTGCGTAGTGGCGCCGCCCAGGGTTTCGTTGTCCACATCCTCACCAATGGCCGATTTGACCAGGTAACTGCCTGCCAGAAAGATACTTCCGGTTTTATCCACAATCAAACTCTCGTCGCTCATAATGGGCAGGTAAGCCCCGCCGGCCACACAGCTACCCATCACGGCGGCTATTTGCACGATGCCCATCCGGCTCATCACCGCATTGTTGCGAAAAATCCGTCCGAAATGCTCCTTGTCGGGAAAAACATCCGCCTGCAAGGGGAGGTAAACGCCCGCACTATCCACCAGGTAAATGATGGGAATGCGGTTTTCCATGGCTATTTCCTGTGCCCGCAGGTTTTTCTTGGCCGTAATGGGAAACCACGCACCGGCTTTGACCGTGGCATCATTGGCCACCACAATCACTTTGCGCCCGTGTATGTATCCCAGCTTCACCACCACCCCTCCCGACGGGCACCCGCCGTGTTCGGCATACATAGCTTCGCCCGCCAATGCGCCTATTTCCAGTTGCGGACGGTCGTCGTCCAGCAAGTAGTCGA
>WGAP01000175.1 GCA_015494775.1 Flavobacteriales bacterium
CATCATAACCTGCGACAAGCCCTGGATAGTTTGAAAAATGAGCCGTAAATTCATCTACCTTTGGGCCGGGTCTTTGATCATTCACCTGCTGTGGATGGTTAATGTGGGTTATGTGTTGCCCTTTATTCCGCATTTTTTTCTGCTTCCTTTCCTGCTGTATCACCGTGGTATAAAAACGAGGGATTTGTTGCTGGTGGCATTCGGCACCGGTATTTTGCTCGATGCCTTTGCCGGAACCGGCGGTTTATATGCCGCCGCATTGGTGGCCTTTGCGGGTTTGCAAAAGCTCTACGACCATTGGACGGCCGACCCGCAACGCGAAAAGTCCCGTTTGCCACGCGAAGAAGGCCTTTGGCGTCGTTCATTAGTTATGCTTATTCAAATATCGGTTTTCGAAATCCTATTTTACTTTTTCGACGGCATGTCCGCCACCTATGTATTTTCCGTATGGGGCATATTTTGGCACATGGCTTGGAAACCTGGCTTTTCCTGTGGATTTTTACGGGCTTGATTGTTTACAAACCTTCCAATGCGTAGGGTGTTATGAATAACAGGTTCAAACTTATTGTGCTGCTTGTCCTGGTGCTTATGCTCACGGTGGAAGCACGTTTGGCCTATTTGCAACTGTTGCCCAATGCCTACAAGGAAGAGGCCGTCCTGAACGCCCTGACCAAGGAATACATCACCCCGCCGCGGGGATTTATTTATGACCGCAAGGGGCGTCTGCTGGCATCGAACCAACCGGTGTATTCGGTGTGGATCACGCCGTCGGCAACCCGCCCGTTCGACACCGTTCGGCTGGCCGCATTGCTTCAAATGGATGTAAACGAACTGCGGCATAAAATCCGCAGGGCCTACCGCTATTCGTGCATCAAGGCGTCGATGATTGCCAATGGTTATCTGAAAAACGATATCGCCGGATTTATGGCGCTGCGCCATGAATTTCCGGGGTTTAGCGTACAACGCGGCCATATGCGTAAATACCATACGGCACACGCGGCCAATGTGTTGGGCTATTTGCAGGAAGCAGGCCCGGCCTTGGTCAGTAAAGACCCCTTTTACCGCCAAGGCGATTGGGTGGGTGTGGCCGGATTGGAAAAATATTACGAGAAAATCTTGCGCGGCCGTAAGGGCGTGCGTTATTTCGAACGGGACAAATACAACCGGATCACGCGCCCTTATGCCAACGGCCGGCGCGATACCGCCGCCGTGCCCGGCAAGGATTTGCATATTAGTATCGACATTGATTTGCAGGCCTTTATCGACACTTTGATGCAAGGCAAACACGGTGCCGTGGTGGTTTTAGACCCCGCCACGGGCGAAGTGCTGTCCTTGGTTACGGCGCCGTCCTACGATCCCGAATTGCTTACCCGTCGCGACCGGAATAAATTTATCGGCCGGTGGTTGAAGGACAAGGTCAACAAACCGCTGTTCGACAGGAGTTTGTTGGGCACCTATCCGCCCGGCTCGCCCTTCAAGTTGGTCAATGCTTTGGTGGGGCAGCAAACGGGTGCCATCCGGCCTTGGACCACCTATGTTTGTCATCACGGTTTCCGTTACGGAAATCGTTTTATGCGATGTCATTGCGGGCGGAACGGGCCGGTGAATTTGGCCTATGCCATTCCTTATTCGTGCAATACCTATTTTTCCAAAACTTATTTGCAAATTATCAATAGTTACGGTAGCGCACCTTTGGGACAGCAAAAATGGGCCGAGGCGGTCGGGCGCTTCGGCTTGGGGCATTATTTGGGTTATGATTTGCCCGTCGGGAGTAAGGGAAACATCCCCGACAGCAGTTATTATCATCATTATTTCGGCCACCGGCGGTGGAAAGCCATGAACATCATTTCCAACGGCATCGGTCAGGGGCAGGTTTTGGTAACGCCCATCCAATTGGCCAATATGGCGGCGGCCATAGCCAACCGCGGGTGGTATTATACGCCGCATTTTGTCAGGGAAATTCAGGATACGGTTCTGCCGGCCAGGTTTCGCACCAAACATTTTACGGGCATCGACAGCATGTATTTTGCGCCGGTGATCCGCGGCATGCGCGAAGTGTTTACCAAGGGAACGGCCCGGTATAGCGAGGTTCCGGGCCTTGACATTTGCGGCAAAACGGGAACATCCCAAAATTTTATTCGCCGCGACGGAAAAAAAATCCCTTTGCCCGACCATTCGATTTTTGTGGCTTTTGCACCGATGCATCATCCGCGTATTGTGGTGTCGGTGTTTATCGAAAACGGCGGTTACGGTGCCACCTTGGCCGGACCCATTGCCGCCCTGATTATCGAAAAATATTTGCGCGGCCACATTACCCGCACCGATTTGCTCGAATGGGTGCGCAAGGCCGATTTGACCGATATTTACCAAATGAAAGCCGATGCCCCGAAGCCGTGAACATCATTTTTGGGATTACGATTGGCTGAGCATCATCCTTTTTTTGATGCTGGCCGGTGTGGGAATTGTGATGATTGCCACGGTGGACCGGTTTCATTTTCCCGGGATGCATTTCTGGCAAAGCCATGCGGGCAAGCAAACTTTGTGGCTATTGGTTTCCCTGGTTTTTGCCGGATTGATTGCACTCACCCGGCATCGCTTTTTTATGCGGTGGAGTTCGCTTTTTTATTTGGCCGCCTTGTTGCTTTTGGCGTTGGTGTTGGTGGCCGGCCACAAGGTTTCGGGGGCGCGTTCCTGGTTTCGTGTGGGGAGTTTCGGGTTCCAACCGGCCGAAG
>WGAP01000176.1 GCA_015494775.1 Flavobacteriales bacterium
CCTTGATTTGGTTGAATCCGGCACTGTCTTTTTGGGCGATAAACACATCGCGCGGAATGAGCAATGAATCTATACGACGGCCTGTGGAATCGTTTACAATCACGATACTGCGGCCCGTGATTTGGCTGTCGTTGTTCCACAAAACCGGCCGGCGGTGCAGTTCGATGCGATGTTTCCTTTCGGACTGATAAAGCGAATCGGCCCGGCCGCTAAAATCATGTTGAAAAAAGCGCACGTCGGGGAAAGCGAAAGTTTCCCGGAAACTATCACGTTTGCGGACGATAATGTGAGCCGCTGCCAAATACAGGGTATCCTTGGCATCGTAGCTGATCACCAAGGGGGCTTGGTCGAGATAAACCGAATCGCGGGTATTCCACATTTCGGCATAACCGGCCAGGGTCAGGATGCCGTTGGTGCTGTCTTTGATGCGCACCCGGCCGGTGGCAGCGTAAAAATCCTTGTGGCGGTCGGCATAAATGCTGTCGGCTGCCGTCCACCTGTCCTTGGAACGCACAAAGGCATGACCAGTAAACCAGGCAATGGAATCGCGGCTGTGGGATTGGCCTCTTTCGGCAAAAATCAAATCCGTAGCGTTGCGAATTTCGGTAGGGCCCAGAAACCGGGTGATTTGCCGCCGCGTATCGTAATCCAAATGCACCGAACGTATGCGATAATCGGGATTGTCGATGCGCACGCCGTTTTGAAACTCATAACGGTTTTGTTTGATGTAATACCGGCCTATCCGGCTGCGGATGGTGTTGATGGTATCGCGAATAATGCCGCCGGAACGGTAGTAGGCCATATCGCGACCTTTGTCGTAGAACAAAGTGTCGGTGTCGAGTTGCATGGTAGGGTCGGTCAGGTGGACGTTTTCCGTAGCCAGGGCAAAATCGTGGCTTCCGTCGTAACGAATCAGTCCGGCCGTGAGCCGGAGCGTATCGCCTTGGTTAAGTTCCACATTTCCGATGGCCTCGGCAAAATTTTTCCGTGTATCCAACAGGGCTTTGTCGCAGGTGAGCAAGGCGTCTTTATGCTGCAAGCGCACATTTCCGGTCAGCAGTTTCAGGTCGGGATATTTGTCGTTTAAAATCATTTTGTCGGCATGCAAAACCCGGATGGGCTCGGATTTTTGTTCCTGAGCCCGTAGCGAAACAAAGAGCGGAACCAATAATAAGAAAGCAATTTTTTTCATAAAAAATAAACACGCATAAAGATACGACAATCCTAGCGGTCGCGTTCCTGACAGAATTCGATCAACACACCGCCCGTAGAAGCCGGATGAACAAAGATAACCATTTTGTTGTCGGCCCCGGGACGCGGTTCGGCATTGACAAGGCGGAATCCTTCGTCCTGCAAGCGTTTGATTTCGGCTTGTATGTTTTCGGTGGCAAAGGCAATGTGATGAATGCCTTCGCCGCGGCGTTCGACGAAGCGGTCGATTACACCGCCCGGCGCCAAGGACGCCAACAACTCGATTTTGACATTGCCGGCATCGAAAAAGGACGTAACCACACCTTCGCCAGCCACTTCTTCGCGCTTGTAGGGTCCGCGGCCCAACAGTGCCGCCCAACGTTTTTCGGCCTCGTCCAAATCACGAACCGCAATACCGATATGTTCGATTTTTTTCATACGTAATAGGTTTTCAAAATCCGTTCCAGACTTTCACGCCAAGGGTTAACCTTCCAACCGAAATGTTGACGAATTTTATCTTTGCTCAACACCGAGTAGGCAGGCCGTTCGGCCTTTTGCGGGAATTCGGTATGCGGAACGGGTTTTACCTCCACGGGCAAATCCAGAATTTCCGCAATGGCGCGCGCCTGATCGTAACGGCTCACTTCGCCTTGGTTGCTGCAATGATAAATGCCGAAACCGGCGGGTTGTTCTTGCATCAAAAACAGGGTAAAGCGTGCCAAGTCCAATGCCGATGTAGGACTTCCGATTTGGTCGTTGATAAAGCGTAAAACCGCATTTTTCCGGGCCAAATCCATCACCAGCCGGATAAAATTCCGTCCGTAGCCGCTGTAAATCCAAGCGGGACGAATAATGTAATAACGTTCGGTATTCCGTTGGATATTTTTTTCGCCTTCCCACTTGGTCAGTCCGTAGTAATTGACGGGCGCGGGCGGGTCGGTTTCGGTGTAGGGCGTCCGTTGGCGTCCGTCGAACACATAATCGGTGGAATAATGAATAAGTGTGGCGCCGAAATCATTACTCAATCGCGCCAAAACGGCCGGGCCCGCGGCATTGGCACGCCGGGCGGCTTCGCGCTGTTCCTCGGCAAGATCCACGTTGGTAAAAGCGGCGGTGTTGATGACAAAGTCGGGACGAAAGGTTGAAAAAAATTCCTTTCCTTTTTCGGCATCGGCAATATCCCACCGGGCGTGCGAAGGCGCCAAGACATCGGATTCGGGCCATTGACGGGCCAAAATTTCCTGCAAGCTGCGACCCATTTGTCCGCCTCCGCCCGAAATGAGTATGCGTGCTTTCATGCTTGCAATGCTTGACTAAGCGGAGGTAAATGCCGGTCTTTGTCCGACAGGATAAGTTCCGTCGCCGGCAAGGGAAGTTCGATGCCCACATCGGGGTCGTCCCAACGGAAACCCGCATCGTGGTCGGGCCGGTAGAAGCAATCGGTTTTGTAAAAGACCTTGACTTGCGGGCTCAGGGCCAAATAACCGTGGGCAAATCCTTTGGGAATAAACAACTGACGCCGGTTTCCGGCACTCAATCGTACGGCATACCAACGTTTGAAATCTGGACTTTCGGGGCGAATATCAACGATGATGTCCAAAATTTCGCCTTCGATACAGCCCACCAACTTGGCCTGCGCATACGGGGCACGTTGAAAGTGCATACCGCGAAAAACCCCGTAGGTTGATCCCGCCAAATTATCCTGAACAAAATTTATTTCCAAACCCGTAACCGCACGAAAATCTTTGCGGTTGTAGTATTCATAGAAAAAACCCCGCCGGTCCTCGAAAACCCGCGGTTCGAGCAAATAAACGCCCGGGAAAGGTTCTTCTACGATTTTCATTGGGCTTTCCGGTCTTGGGACTGCTTGTATCGATGATCCAAATAGACAATCAAATCTATCAGGTAAAACAGCAGAATGAGCAACAAAGCCATGGAAATGAGGAAACTGAACTTGTAGTTCATCCAAATCGGGTTGTAGGGCGGAGCAAAATCGGGGAAGGCCGAATTCATCAGAATAATTTTCTCCTTATCCACCCGGTCGGTTTTCAGTTTGGTCAAGGCATCGACCAACTTTTGGCGTTTTTCGAACAGGTCGTATTTTTTTTCGGGAAAATTAATTTGAGCCGTACCGACTACTACGCTGTTTTCGGGTGTTT
This sequence comes from Flavobacteriales bacterium, assembly GCA_015494775.1. GTDB lineage: Bacteria > Bacteroidota > Bacteroidia > Flavobacteriales > Flavobacteriaceae > JAADED01. The sequence goes on from WGAP01000176.1 coordinate 3,351, forward strand.
TGCCTTTACCGAAATTTTTAATGGCACGGTTGATGGCCATACGCAAACTGTCCAATTGGGCAATATTTTTTTCGATAAACGCGATTTGTTCATCCATGGTTTGCAATGCCACTTTACGCCGGTTGACAAAAAGCGGCTCGTTGTCCAAAAGCGTTTTAAAAGTTTTGTTCAATGGTTCAAAAGCATCGGGACGGGTGGCGGTTACCGAAACAATCAATTGCGGATAATCGAATTCCTGTTTCAGATATGACTTCCGGTAGGCCTCGAAATCCAAATTTTTTACCACCGAAGTATCCAAAAAGCGGGTGTATTCATCGTAGGAACGCAAATCGATACGTTCGTTGTAATTGGGTTGGACTTCAAAGGAAACATAGGATTGAGCCAATTCGCGCGAAACGCCCAAAGCCGAGGCAAGAGTATCGAATTTTTCGTTGGCAATCAAGCTGTTATACATGTCGATATGGGTATAAATTTCTTTCCCGCTATCGTAATTGGGACTGATAAGAATTTCGGCCCGGTATAAATTCTTTTTGGATGCATCGGCCCAAATACCGGCCAAAAAAGCCAAAACAAGCAGGGGAATAACAATTTTTCGATAACGCTTAAAATAAACGTACGGCCTGTAAATCAATATATTAAACAAAAAAACAAAAAACGATTTAATTCCGTTCCACAGTCCGGCGAATCCTTTACCGATTAATTTGAAAAATTGGATGATATCGATTTCATCGGATGTGCTGGGTTGCATGGGTTGTTGGTCCATCCTTCAATGTTTTTGTGATTTTACAAATTTAATATTTTTCGCTTTATTTGTTGCTTAAACGCAGGAAGGCCGTGGATATTACACTTATTGAGAAATATTTTGAACTCGATACGGACCAAAAAGACAAATTCGGCGCATTATATCCGCTTTTTGCCCGGTGGAACGAACGAATCAATCTGATTTCGCGCAAGGATTTGCCGCATTTTTACCTGCGTCATGTTTTACACTCCTTGGCGCCGGCAAAATTAACCGGCTTCCGGCCGGGGGCGCGTGTTTTGGATTTGGGCACCGGCGGCGGATTTCCTGGCTTGCCCTTGGCCATCTTGTTTCCCAAGGCCCGTTTTCATCTGATCGATTCCATCGGCAAAAAAATCAGAGCCGTGCAAGCCATCGCCACCGAACTCGACCTGAAAAATGTTTCCGCCGAACAAGTGCGGGCCGAAAATCATCACGATACCTATGATTTTGTTGTAACCCGTGCCGTGGCGCCGCTGCCCAAACTGGTCCGTTGGTCGGCAGGGAATATCCGTCCGGGCAATACCCATCGTGTTCCCAACGGACTTGTCGCACTTAAAGGCGGCGATTTGTCCGAAGAAACCGCCGGCTTCGACCAAGTGCAAATCATCCCCATCGCCCGCTATTTTTCCGAGCCCTTTTTCGAGACCAAAAAATTGGTTTACCTGCCCTACACGGAATTTTTATAACCTTGGTTACCAAAAATAAAAATGATGACCCGAGTAAATTTCAAAGGCCAAGCCCTTGGAATAAGCAAGTTTTTATCAGCCTGAAAATAATTACGAAGACGTGCTGAAACATTTGTAAGATTTCCTTACATTTAGGTCGGACTAAAAAATTTCGTAATCATGCGTTTGATGATTATTGCAGGCGGTATGCGTCATCCGTCCGGGAGCCGGCGCGCGGCGGACTTTGTGCAGCAAAAGGTGTTGGAAAACCAAATTTTCGACCGGATCGATTTACTTGATTTGGGCCAAACGCCCTTGCCACTTTGGGACGAAGGCGTTTGGCGCGGCGACGAAAAATGGAAAAAAATCCTCGACCCCCTGCGCAAGCGTATGCAGGCGGCCGATGCCTACGTTTTGGTCGCGCCCGAATACAACGGTATGGCTTCGCCCGCGCTGAAAAACTTCACCCTCTTTTTCGACGAAAGAATCACCGGCCACAAACCCGCCCTCGTCATTGCCGTAACTTCCGAAGCTCACAACGGCCAGTATCCCGTGGCCGACCTGCACGCTTTCGGTGCCAAAAACACCAAATGGATTTACATTCCCGACCATTTGATTTACCGCAACATCGGACAACTGATTACCGAAAACCTGCAAATGACCGATACCTTGCTCCGAGAACGAACCCTATTCAGCTTGCGGGAATTGGCCCTGTATGCCCGGGCCTTGGAGCAAGTGCGTCAAAATCACACTTTTCGACCCGAATTCAAATACGCGCCCTGAGCTAAAAGCTCAGTTCCACCTCGGGATAACGGCTTTTTTGAAGACCGGCCAGCATGGCGCGCACCATAGCATCCAGGTCGTAGCGGTGATGCCATTGCCAATCCTTGCGTGCGGTGCTGTCGTCGATGCTGTCGGGCCAGGTGCGGGCGATATCCTCGCGAAAATCGGGCGCATAATGCACCCGGAAATCCGGAATGTAACGCCGTATGGCCGCTTCCAATTCGCGCGGCGTAAAATGGACCGCCGCCAAATTATACGACGAACGAATGCTTAAACGCTCCGCCGGCGCTTCCATCAGCCGGATGGTGGCATCGATGGCATCATCGATATACATCATGGGCAAACGTTCATCGGGGGCAATATAACAGGTGTAGGGCTCGCCGCGCAGTGCGTAATGAAACATCTCCACCGCATAATCGGTGGTGCCGCCGCCGGGCCGGGTTTTCCAACTGATGATGCCCGGATAGCGCACGCTACGCACGTCCAAGCCGTATTTTTCGTAGTAATATTCCATCCAACGCTCACCGGCCAATTTGCTGATGCCATACACCGTGTCCGGGTCCATAACCGTGTATTGCGGCGTATTTTCCTTGGGGGTGTGCGGGCCGAAAACGGCTATGGAACTGGGCCAAAACAAACTTTGGAAAAATCCTTCGCGACCCAATTCCAGCAGGTTGTGCAATATCGTCATGTTGATATGCCAAGCTTTCCTCGGCATTTGCTCGGCACGGGCCGACAGTATGGCGGCCATCAGGTAAACATCGTCCACGGGCGTTTGCGCAAACAACGCACGCAGCGCATCGGCATCCGTAGCATCCAAAAGGATAAACTGCTTGTCGGCTTCGTCCTTGCGGACAATATCCGCCGCCAAAACCGCCTCATGGCCATAACTTTGAACCAACCGCTGACGCAATTCCGTCCCGATCTGCCCGTTGGCTCCGATGATGACTTTTTTCATACCTGCATTTTTCACGCTAAAAATACAACTTTCGAAGCGAATAAATCCGACAAAGGTCAGTTTGGGCGTTCCGGCAGCCCGTGCCGGTCTGCCTACACGGCTCCACAAGCCGTCGGGGCGCCGGCGGCGGAATGAAATTCCGCTGCCGGCGGCGCAAAATTTTGTTGTCAAATGTTTTGATGTAGGATTTCCCGATTATTCAATGCTTTGAAAGGAAATTTCCGCCGATTTTTGCGCCGCCGGCCCCGCGCCTTGCGCGGCGCCGGCGCCCCTTGTCTTGCTTCGCGGGCTA
>WGAP01000177.1 GCA_015494775.1 Flavobacteriales bacterium
CTTTCGGCCGCTTCGATCCAGGCGTCGGTGCCCGTAAAACCGCCGTGAAGCGAAGGTTTCAGGATGATGTATTGCGGACGAATAAGTTCCAGGAATTTACGGCGGTCGAAATCCAGGGGTTTGCCTATCAGTTCTTCGTCCAGGGCGATGGGCACGGGCGAGCTTTCGCACAAGCGCGCCATTTCTTCCCATTGGCCGGCGGCGATGGGTTGTTCAATGGAATGAATGTTCAGTTCGGCCAGTTGTTCCAAACGTTCCAAGGCCCGGGCGGGCGAAAAGGCGCCGTTGGCATCGGTGCGGATTTCAATGTCGGGTCCGAATTCCTTGCGCATCCATTTGATCAGTTCCAGTTCGGTTTGCCAATCCAAAGCGCCGATTTTGATTTTAATCACGCGAAAGCCGGCCCGGATTTTTTCCAATACTTGGTTGCGCATAAAATCCGCCGGCCCCATCCAAATCAAGCCGTTGATGGGTATGGAGTGCTCGCCGCGCGTAAAGGCCGAAGGAAACAAAATCGCCGGATGCGTGCCGTGCAAAGAGAGCAAGGCCTGTTCCAGCCCGAAAACGATGGACGACACATGCCCGAACTCGGCCAGTAAATCTTCGAGCGGAAGGAAAGCATAGCGCTTCAATTTTTCCAGTAGCGCGGGAAATTCCGGCCCGTCTTCGGCACTGAGGCCGCGAAACATGGCGATTTCGCCTATGCCGCGGCGGCCGTCTTCGTCGAGCACCAAAAACCAGGTGTCTTTTGTGTGCAAAACACCGCGTGAAGTGCCTGCCGGACGTTTAAATTGCAGGCGATAGGGGATGATATGAGCCGTTCGGTCCGAACCGGATGACATGATGTTTAGCTTTGCGGGCCGTCTTTGAGGTTGAGTTTTTCTTCCATATAATCGGCCAGGTCGAGGATGGTGTCGGCCATACGGTCGTCGTTGGTGGCCCGGCGATAGGTTTCGGCCAGGGTTTTGATGGTTTGCCAGGTGAAAAACTGCATTTCGAACAATTTCATTTCCTTGGTCCAAAGGTCAAGCCGCAGGGTTTCCTTGGTTTGGTCGTTCCAAACCGAAAGGAAAAAGGCCTCGGCCGGTTGGTCCGCAATGCCGGCGTCGGTGGCCGACCAACGGATTTTTTCGGGAATGCGGTTTTCGTCCAATTCCACTTCGATGATAACTTTGCTTTTGTGATGTGCCATAGGTTTATTCGGGTTTGTATTTGGATTGTCGAAAGATTTCGTCGGCCGGTTTACGGGCCAAGGCCTGCACGGGCGTATGCGTTCGCCGCATATAGGCCTGCACGATACGATAGCCCAGATAACGGCCTATCATGCCGGGCGATTGGTTGTCGATGCCGGCATAGAACTTGGAAAACGGACTCAAATCCAGAAAGCGCGTATCCAGTTTGGGGTCGGTGGAATAGAGCAATTTGTTGTCCAGGAAATAGAGCCATATGTTGGCTTCGTTTTCTTCGGCCCACTTCATTTTCGTTGCCGAATAGCCCAGCAAAATCGAATCGGGAACTTGCGGGACAAAAGCCCGGGTAAGGTAGAGGATTTTGCCGTAGTAAATCATCTTGTTGAGCAAGGTATGCGTTTGCGGATACGGCACTTTTTGTTCGGCAACGGATGCCGCCGTAAACACCGCCAAATGCCGGGGCGTCATGGTGCGGGCGATGTATCGGGGCACGCCGGCATACACCGAATTATTTCTTCCCAAAAAGTTGTCGATAAACAAAAAGTGCAAAGTGTCGGCCAGCAACGAGCGTTTGGTGTAGTCCCAATCCGAAAATAATGTAATGGTAAGCGGCACCCGAAAACGGGGATAGTAATATTTGACGTGTTTAAAAACGCCTGTTAATTGTTTGGTAATGAATCGGTTGTCGGGATAGACCGAATCCACTTGGTGTTTGAGTTTTAGCAGGAGGGTGTCTTGCATTTTGGCCGCCCAAACCGAGTCGGGTACATCGGACGAAAACAGCAGGGGATAGGCCTTTTTCAGGGCGGGTAATTGCGCGGGCGAAGCGCCGTAAAATTTACGGTCGAAGCGGTCGATGCGCACCTTGACCGGCACCTTGGACACGTCCACATCCAGGGGATTGCGTCTGTGGCATTGCAGCAGTAGCAATGGCAGCAGTAGCAGTATCCAAAGCTTTTTCATCGGTATCCGCTTTTGTGGGCAAAGATACGGGATTTGGCGGCATTATTTTTTTGTAATATGTTGCTTTATGT
>WGAP01000178.1 GCA_015494775.1 Flavobacteriales bacterium
ACCTTGCGCCGCAATCCGCCGTAGAACATTCCTACGGTAAAGGCCAACAGGGCCGTAAGCACCATTCCCGTTAGTTCGAATAACCAATTTCCCGTCATAGCTTAAAAGATATAATTACGAAACAGGATTAACAACACAACAAATACAATCACATACATCGCATAGGTCTGCGCATTGCCGGTATAAATTTTTCGGATAAATCCGAAAAAGGCCTCCAAGGCCGCGCCGATATCTTCCCACATGGCATCCATATCCCAACGATACAGGCGGCCAACGGCCCGTTCAAAGGGTTTGAAAAATCCCCTTTGGAACGTAAAGTTGTCTTCCGGTGCGGGAATTTCGCCCGAAGTGGATATTTCCTTGGTCGTGAGCCAGCGTGTGTTTTTCTTTCCTTTGAAAGTGATAAACAACGCCCACAGGACAAACAGAATGCCTACGGTGCTTCCTACGGTAAACACGTCGGTTTGGTTGCCCCACACGTTGGACAAAATGCTCATATCCCAATTTCCCGCAGGCAGTCCGATGCTTTCCAATGCCCGGGATGCCGGCCCGAATACAAGCCCGGGGAACATGCCGGTGGCAATACTAACCATCGAAAGCGCCAACATAGGTATCAACATCCACCAAGACGCCTCTTTTACTTGCTTGGCCTCCTCTTCTTCCTGTCCAAGGAACAATCCGAACAAAAACCGGTAGGAATACAAAAAGGCCGAGGTGGATGCAAAGAAAATCAGAATGACCAAAAAATAGGAATGTGTTTCCGAAATCAAACTCTCGTAGAGCAACCATTTGCCCACAAAGCCGCCCAAGGGCGGAATGCCCGCCAGCGAAATAATGGCAATCAGCGCCGTCAGGAATGTCCAAGGCATCCGTTTAATCAATCCCGAAATTTTGCGGAAATCCGTCGTGCCGGCTTGTTTTTCAACCGCACCGGCCACCATAAACAACGAACCTTTGAAAGCGGCGTGTAAAAGAGTCAAATATAATGCAGCCATCAATCCCAGACGCGTTCCGGTGGACACGGCCGTTACAATATACCCCAATTGCGCCACCGACGACCAAGCCAATAAATCCTTGGCATCGTTTTGCCGGATGGCCTGCAAGGTGGCCCAGGCGGCCGTCAAACCGCCCAACCAACCCAAACTCAAACGCAGGGCGGCAAGCTCCCCGACCCGACCCGAATGGAAAATTCCGGTCAAAATCAACAACATACCCAAAATGCCCATTTTGGACATGGCGCCCGAAAAAACGGTCGTAAACGACATGGGTGTTTTGGGATACACCGCCGGCGCCCAAACGTGAAGCGGAACCACGGCGGCCTTTACGGCAAAACCCAAGAGCAATAACACGGGAATATACCAACTGCCCGACGTCAAACGGAAGGCGCCCGCAGTGGCCAAATCGCCGAATTCCAAACTATGGTATTGCCCCAAGGCCAACACCATGGCCGTCAGCATGGCATAAGCACCAATGGCACTGAAAATAATGTATTTAATCCCTTTGGTTTCCACGCCATAGTAAGCATTGTAAATGGCCACCAGGAAGGATGTCCAAGTCATTATTTCCCAGAAAATGAAAAACGACAATAAATCTTTGCTTACCGTTACACCGAACATCCCTGCCACACTCGTGAGAAAGGCGGCGTAGAAATATCCTTGCCGGGCCCTGCCTTCCATATATTTGACCGAATACATCAATGCCAAGGCCGACAATCCCAACACAATCCAAGCAAAAAACCGCGCCAAGGCATCCATTTCCCAATGCAGGGTAAAACCCAAAACCGGCAGATTTATCCGGCTTTCGGGCAAGACGGCCAAGGCAACGGCCGCACCGAATCCGAACAGCATGGCCACCGGCCCCGTCCATTTGCGGTTCAAATCATCCACAAAAAAGGCCGCCAAAGCGCCGATAATCAATATGCCCAATATGTAAATAATTCCCATAACTTTTTTCTTTTAGGACAAATGAAGCACGGTTTGAATATAGGTTTGTTTATCCAACAAAAACATACTTGCCTTGTGCAGGTATCCGGCAATCAGGTCGGGATAAAGGCCCAATACAATGATCAACACGGCCAGGGAAGTCATAGCCACCAGGGCCTGAATACTCGGTTTGTGCGATGCGGGTTCGGTTTCTTCTTTGGCAAAATAAATGCGTCCGATAACCCGCAAATAATAGGTCATTTCAATAACCGTTACGGCCAAAATGCCGATAATCAACGGCAACATCCGGCGTTCACCCGCCGCCGTCAGGATATAAAATTTGCTCCAAAATCCCGAAAAAGGCGGAAATCCCACTATGGCCAAGGCCGCCAAGGAAAACAAAAACGACACATAAGGCAAACGCTTATGAATGCCGTTGAGTGCGCTCAAACGTTTGTCGTTCAGGTTGTAGATAAAATAACTGCCCGACATAAAGAGCAAGCTCTTGATGACGGCGTGATTGATAATCAGAAACAATGCGCCGAACAAAGCCGCCTCGGTGCCAATGCCCAAGGCAATCATGGCCAAGCCCATTTGTCCCATACTCGAATAGGCCAACATACGTTTCAGGTTGGTTTGCGCTATGGCCGCCATTTCGGCAAAAAGCATCGTCAAAAAGCCCATCACCGTCAGGAAGGCGGAAAGACTCCCGTGGTCAAACAAGGTAAATCCCACACGGGCCAAGGCATAAATGGCCGCCACTCCCAACACGGCCGCAAAGGCGGCACTAGTGGGTGACGGCGCTTGCGAATAGGCATCGGGCGCCCACCCGTTGAGCGGAAACATCTCGGCTTCGGTGCCCAGGGAAATTAACAGGAATATTAGGGCCGTGATTTTCACGCCCGTGGCCACCGCCGGCATACGTCCGGCAATTTGCGCCATATTCAAACTGCCCGTTTGCGTATAAATCAACAAAATGCCCAACAGCAGGAAAACCGATGCCAAACTGCCCATCAGCATATATTTGAAACCCGCCTCGGCACCGTCGCGGTCGCGATAAAAAGCCGTCAAGGCAATGGCCGTGATGCCGGTAATTTCCACAAAGACGAACATATTGAACAAATCACCGGTCAGGATAATACCCAGCGAACCGGCCGCCATCATCATTTGCAGAATTTCGTAATACATCACCACCCCGCCTTTCAAGCTACGCTTGAAACGGAACCCGTAGAGCCAAATCACAAAGGCCATAAAGGAAACGAGCAGCGTCAATACCGCCGAAAAAGGCGTCATCAGCAGGTTAATGCCGAAAGGCGGCTTCCATCCGGCAATAATTTCCACAATAGGGCCGCTTTGGAAAACCCGGTTTACCAATATGATCGACACTATCAAATTATACAGGAAAACAATACCGGGCACCACCCGTGCGGCATCGCGATACAATTTGTTGAGCAAGGGTATCAGAAAGGCCGCCGCCAAGGGCGCCGCAATCAGATGAACGGGACTTACTACCATCGCAATCGATTTAATTGTTCCACATTAGCCGTTTTATGATGACGATAAAGCCGGATAACCAACGAAAGCGCCAAGGCCGTTACCGCAAAACCGATAACAATGGCCGTCAGCACCAGGGCTTGCGGCACGGGATCCACCATCCGGTCCGCAGCATTTTCATAACCGGGTGAAAAAATGGGCGCCGTATGGTTCGTAACATATCCCACACCCACAAACAGCAGGTTTACACCCGAATCAATCAACGACAAACCGATAACCACCTTGACCAAATGCTTCTTGACCAATACGGCATACAACCCGACAAGAATCAAAGCCACGGCCGAACCGTAAACAATGATTTCCAACAGCGGACGGTATTGCGAAATAATTTCCTGATAATTACTCATGGCGTCGCGGTTTGGTGTGAAGTAAGGTATCCAATACGTTCGTCAGCTCGGTGCCCACTTTGATACCGATAAAAATGTAGATAAGCGGAATCAATCCGCCGCTTATCAAATCGTTCAGCCGGCCCGTCCAACCCGTATTTTGCAAGAACGAACCGTAGCTTATCAATCCGTAAATACCCGTAAGCACAAAAGCCAATCCCGACAAACTTTCCAGCCAAATCAACACATTGTGATTAACGTTGAATCGTTTGTAGGTAATAAACATCAACAAAAATCCCGTGGCAATAATCGAACCTCCTTGGAATCCGCCGCCCGGCGTCAAATGACCGTGGACAAATACATAAATCCCCAGCATCAGGATAAGCGGAAACAGAATTTTGGCGCCCGTGCGCACCAGGGTGGACGAAGGAAGTTGAATACGCCCGGGCAAATGGGCTTTTTCGGTGGCTTCCTCTTCCTCTTTGCGGCGATAAAGTATGCTGGCCAACCCCGTGGCGGCCAAAAACAGCACGGTAACTTCACCCAAGGTGTCAAAACCCCGGAAATTAACCACAATGGCCGTAACACTATTGGCCGTGTGCAAGGTTTCGGGCGAATGTTTCAGGTAAAAGGCCGACACGCTTTGCGGACGTTCCACATCGCCGATACGGTTTTGGCCGAAAGGCGCCTTATGGAATGCCCGGTAAACGGCCAGGCCCAGCACCAAAAGCAGAAAAACGACAAAAATGCGTTTCATTCCTCTTCGGTTTTAAAACGGTTGATCATATCCTCGGAATACTTGTCTTCGTCGCGTGTGGTATTCCGTATGGTGATAATAAAAATGATGGTGGTCAATGCAATGCCGATGGCCGCCTCGGTAATGGCCACATCGGGCGCTTGCAGCAGGTAGAAAAACACCGACAAGACCAAGCTCACCACACCCGTGGCCAATACGGCATATAACAAATCCTTTTGCACGGTGGCATATACGGCCGCCGCCAACAATACCACCGCCAAAACCACCAAGAGCACAAGTAAAATCATAGCGTCGATTTTTCGGTTTCACGCGCTTTTTCCGCTTCCACTTCCTCGGCATAGGCATCTTCACCGTCTTCTTTCAGGAAGGGCTTAACGCCGCTGCGGTAGGAAGCCCGCGCCAAGGCGTGCGAACTCAACGGATTGGAAAAAGCAATGAACAAAACGATGATAAACAACTTGACAAACCACTGCGGATGCACCAAACCCACGCCCAAAATACTGCTCATCGCCCCCAAGGTGCTCGCCTTGGTACCCGCTTGCAACCTATTATACAAATCCGGCATACGGTAAATTCCCAGGGCACCCAAAAACAGGAAAATACTCCCCAAAAGTATCAGAAAAAGACCGATGTAATACAAAATGTTCAGCAACAGTTCCATAACAATCCTTTTAAAGCGCCCTTTCGATAAACCTCGCAATGACGATGATTCCGATAAACCCCAGCACGGCATACACCAGTGCCAGGTCCACGTAGATATACCGGTCGTAAACGTAGGCCAGCAACACCAATCCGGCGATCCCGATGACCGACAAGGTGTCGGTAGCCACCGCACGGTCGGCGGCGGTAGGTCCTTTCACAAACCGCATCAAGCCCAGGAACAGGCCCAATCCGATAAAAAACAAAGCGATATTGATCACAATAGCTGTCATTCGCCGTAGATTTTCAAAAGAATTCGTTCAAAAGGTTCGGCCACCTGA
>WGAP01000179.1 GCA_015494775.1 Flavobacteriales bacterium
CATTGTTGACCAGGGATTTACTTCGCGCGACATCCATTGGAACGGACGCGACGATTTCGGTCAGCGCCTGGCCAAAGGCGTATATTTTTACCAAATCATCCTCCGCACTTCCGACGGCAAACAGGTGTCGCGGTGGGAAAAACTGGTTAAACTTTGATAAAACCTTATATTTGTAATGTAAAACAAAACGGATTTATGAAAAATTTCTTCTGGACCGGATTATTGATGTTGATTTTTTTAATGCCCGTCCGGGCACAAAATAACGATACCCGAGTAATCACCACTGCCGTTCCCTTCCTGTTGATTTCTCCCGATGCCCGAGCCGCAGGTATGGGCGACCAAGGGGTGGCCACCACACCCGATGCTTACAGTCAATATTGGAACGCAGCCAAATACAATTTCCTGGATCGTGATTTCGGTTTCGGTGTGAGCTATACGCCTTATTTGAGCCGGCTAATCAACGACATCAACCTGATTTACCTTACCCATTTTGCCCGCATCAACGAACGTAGTGCCTACGGCATCGGTTTGCGCTATTTCGGATTGGGACAAATCAACCTGACCGACATCAACGGGCAGGATATGGGCACGGTTTCGCCCAATGAATTCGCCATCGACGGTTCCTACGCCTTGATGCTTTCCAAGAATTTTTCCTTGGCCGTGGGGATGCGGTTTATGGTATCGGATTTGAAATTGGAAACTTCCCAGTCCGATGCTTCGGCCGCCAAGGATTTTGCCGTGGATATTTCGGGTTTTTACCAATCGGCCGAAAAGGATATGGGCGATGCTTCGGGACGTTACCGGCTCGGCTTTAATCTGCAAAATTTGGGCCCCAAACTCAAATACTATTCCTCGGCCGAAGGCGATTTTTTGCCCACCAACCTGCGTTTGGGTGCCGGTTTCGACTATATTGCCGATGATTACAATACCATAAGCATTCAATTGGAAACATCCAAATTGCTTGTTCCTACGCCACCCATACGCAACGACACTACGGGCGCCATTATCAGCGGAAAAGACGACCGTGTGGGTTGGATGCAAGGGATTTTTCAATCCTTCGGCGATGCGCCGGGAGGCATGAGCGAAGAGCTCAAAGAATTCGTTTGGTCGGCCGGTGTGGAATACAGCTACATGAATGCCTTTAAGGTACGTGCCGGCTATTTCCACGAAAGCGAAATCAAAGGAAAACGCAAATACCTGACCTTGGGTGCCGGTTTCAAATACAATTTTATGGTACTGGACGTTTCCTATCTGTTTTCCACGGCCAAAATACGCACGCCGCTGGACGGAACCATGCGTTTTTCGCTCACCTTTTTTGTGGATAAAATGAAGGGCACCCAGAAGGGACAAACCGATTAAATCCGGACCCATGAAAACTTTCAACATACCGGTCCACATCGACGAGTTCGATGTGGAAGAATTGCCCGCCTCCGTGCAGGAACTACGCAAAGCGGCCGAAGCGGCCCGCGAAAGGGCCTATGCGCCCTATTCGGGTTTTAAGGTGGGGGCGGCCCTGCGATTGGACAATGGCATTATCGTAACCGGCAGCAACCAGGAAAATGCCGCATACCCTTCGGGTATGTGTGCCGAACGTGTGGCTATTTGGTATGCCGGCGCTCAACATCCCGAGCGGCGCATTTTGCAAATGTATATCACTGCTCGCAGTAGCCATGCCGAAGTAAATCATCCCGTGCCTCCTTGCGGCGCCTGCCGGCAGAGTATGTTGGAATACGAAGTCAAACAGAAACACCCCATCGAAATTTGGTTTCGCGGCGAAACGGGCAAAGTGTGGCGCACCCGATCGGTGGAAAACATTTTGCCTTTGGTGTTCGACGGAAGCGATTTGTAGTTTTCCAGTCCTTAAACGAAAAAAAATTATTCACTGAACACGCCCTCGGCCGATGAAGCCGAAAAAATGCGCAGGGCTTCGTTGTAACTGTATTCGAAGGCCTTCATATCCAGGCCGGTGGGAATGTTGTTCCGGTTGAAATAATTAATCAATTTTTCGGTGGGCAAATTACCCACAAGTTCGTCTTTGGCCATGGGACAACCGCCCAAGCCGCGAATGGCACTGTCGAAACGGCGGCATCCGGCCCGGTAGGCCGCATCCACTTTTTCATACCAATTGGAAGGATGTGTGTGCAGGTGAGCACCGAATTCCACATCGGGATAGCGGGGAATAAGGTGGCCAAACAAATAATTGATGGTTTCGGGACTGGCGGCGCCGATGGTGTCGGAAAGCGACATAATGCGCACACCCATGTCGTAGAGTTTTTCCACCCAACCGGCCACCAGTTCGGGCGACCAGGGTTCGCCATAGGGATTGCCGAAGCCCATGGACAAATAAACCACCGTTTCCTTGCCGTGCCGGGCAGCCAATTCCAGGATTTGTTCCAGTAATTCCACCGATTGGGCAATGGTTTTGGCCGTGTTGCGCATTTGAAAAATTTCGGATACCGAAAACGGATAGCCCAAATAGCGGATTTTATCAAATTGAACGGCATCGCGTGCACCGCGCAGGTTGGCAATGATGGCCAAAAGTTTGGTGGATTTTCCTTCCACATCCAAAGCTTGCACCACCCGGGCCGTGTCGCGCATTTGCGGTATGGCCTTGGGCGAAACAAAACTGCCGAAATCCACCGTGTCGAAACCCACATCCAACAAGCTGCGGATATAGGTAATCTTATCCTCGGTGGGAATAAAGCGTTTGATGCCTTGCATGGCATCGCGCGGACATTCGATGATTTTGACCGGTTGCATACAATCTTCTGTCAGGTAAATTTACTGAAAATTCTTGCAAGCCGGATATTGGGGGAGTGGGAAAATAGGATTTTCCAGAAGTTTCAAATTTTCAAGGACAATATCAATAATGCTCACTCCACATGCTTATGCGCATGATAGGACGAACGCACCAAGGGGCCGCTTTCCACGTGGCGGAAACCCATATCGCGGGCTATTTTTTCGTAGCGGGCAAAGCGTTCGGGCGGCACATATTCCTGCACCGGCAGCAGATTGGGATTGGGTTGCAGGTATTGACCTATGGTAACAATGTCGACATCCACACGGCGAAGGTCTTCCAGGGTTTCGATAATATCGGCGTCGGTTTCGCCCAGGCCGAGCATTATGCCCGATTTGGTGCGGCGGATACCTTGTTTTTTCAGGTATTCCAGCACAAACAAACTGCGGTCGTATTTGGCCTGAATGCGCACCCGGCGGGTCAAGCGGCGGACGGTTTCCAAATTGTGTGAAACCACCTCGGGCGCCTCGCGGACGATGATATCCAAAATTTCGGGTTTGCCCTGAAAATCCGGTATCAAAGTTTCCATGGTAATGCCCGGATTGAGCCGGCGCACCTGTCGAATGGTTTCGGCCCAATGGCCGGCGCCCAGGTCGGACAGGTCGTCGCGATCCACCGAAGTGAGCACGGCATGCCGGATACCCATGGTGCGTATGGCCCGGGCCACTTTGAGCGGTTCCGCAGGGTCGGGTGGGAGCGGCCGGCCGGTGGTCACATTGCAGAATTTACAAGAACGCGTGCACACATTGCCCAAAATCATAAAGGTGGCCGTGCCTTCTACCCAGCATTCGCCCATATTGGGACAAGTGCCGCTGGTGCAAATGGTATGCAAATTATTTTCACGAACAATGCTTCGGATTTTACGGAAGTTTTCGCCCGAAGGCAATTTGACTTTGAGCCATTGGGGTTTACGTCGCCGCAACAAATTTTTTTCGCTCATCGCTTACGCAATTTTTCGGCCAAAAGGGCTTTGGCCCGCAAGATACGGATTTTCACGTTGGAAAGCGACAAACCGGTGCGTGCGGCAATTTCCTTGTAGGATAATTCATTGAAATAATACATTTCGAGCACTTCGCGATAGGCGGTTTTCAGTCCGGCAAGGGCTTTTTTGAGTTCGGCCAATTTGCTTTGCAAAATATCTTCGTCATCGGGGTCCCATTCGTCGGGCAGGTTGAGCAGATGGGGATGTTCGTCGATGGACGAAGTTTGTTGCCGGCGCCGGTTGGCCGCCCTGCGGTCGTGATACAGGTTTTTGGAAATGGTCAAAAGCCAGTTTTTGAACGAATAACGCGAATTGTAAAGATTCAATTTGTCAAAGGCACGCGCAAAGGTTTCAAGGGTAATATCCTCGGCTTCGCCCTCATTGTTGATAAGCGATTTTTGGAAATGATAAACATCATCCCAATATTTTTCGAGCAGGTATTTGAAGGCCTGCTGGTCGCCTTGACGGGCACGCCTGATGTAATCGTTTAATGCCATGTTTGCGGTTTGGAAATGAGATTACGAAAAAAAATAAAACCCTGGCTCAAAACCCATAAAGGTTCAACCAAGGGCATCAAAAACAGTGCCATAGGTTCACCCGTGCGGCGTCCCGTTTGCCATAACAATCCATGGTAAATTCCGTTACGAATGACAAACGCCACCCATGGCCAAGCCGTATCCCAAGCATAAACCGTCCACATCACCCAGAAAAACCAAAATCCGGCCGTCGCGCCCGAAAAAAGACCCAAAAGTGCTTTGTCGCGCAGGCGGTAATGGGACGACGCACTCAAATGACGCCGTTTTTGCCGGAACCAATCCCTGAAACTCCGCTTGGGTTCCGAAATGGTATGCGCTTCGGGATGAAGGCAAACCGCTGTGTTTTCTTTCGTTCCCAGGCGATTTACCAAAAGGTCGTCGTCGCCCGACAGCAAATGAAAATGCCGATCGAAACCGTTGTTTTGCAGGAAGAAGGATTTGCGGTAGGCCAAATTGCGTCCTACGCCCATATAGGGGATTCCGCGCAAGGCATGTCCTGCGTATTGGGCCATGGTTTGCAAGGTTTCATAACGTATGATGCTGTTGAGCAAGCCCGGGTGTTTACGGTAGCGTCCGTAGCCCAACACGAATTGGATGTTTTCGTCGTCGAGTGGGGCCGTCATGCGCGAAATCCATCGGGGCGATGCCGGCAGGCAGTCGGCATCGGTGAGCAAAAGCCGGTCGTGGCGTGCAGCTTTGATGCCCAGCGTAAGGGCGAATTTTTTATTACCGCGAAAACTTTTCCACTCTTGGGGCGGCACTTCCACCACATGCAGGCGGTCGCCATAGGTTTGCCGGAAATCCCATAGCAAACCCGCCGTGTCGTCGGTGGAGCGGTCGTTGATAATCACCACCTGAAAATCGGAATGTTCCTGCCGGAATAATGCGGGAATTAATTTTTTCAAATTTTCCGCCTCGTTATGCGCCGACACCACCACCGACACGGGCTCGGTTCCCATCCGGTCGCGGAACCGGAACTTTATTACCGGCACGAAAAACCAAAGGGCATAAATCACGCTAATCAACCCGAACAACGTAGTAAACATCCAAACATAGTGCATCGCGGCATGGATTTAGGCAAAAAAACTCAATACCGACTGTCCGTAGCGCCGGCTACGCACATAGCGCGGATGACGGTCGAAACGCATCGTGCGGTGATGTTCCACCACCAGCAGACCTTCCGGCGCCAGCCATTGATTTTCGAAAACCAGGTTGATAAGCCGTTCGAAATCGGATTGTTCCAATCCGTAGGGCGGGTCGGCATAGATTACGTCAAAATGACGGTAGGCCGGTTGACGCAGGAAATCGAAAACATCGGCCTGAATAACATCCACGGGCAATTCCCATTCCTCCGCCGTTTTACGGATAAAACGGACAGCCGCCGGTTGGCGGTCCACGGCCGTAATATGCGCCGCATCGCGCGAAGCGAATTCCAAGGAAATATTCCCCGTGCCGGCAAACAAATCCAAAACATCGATTTCGTCAAAAAAGAACCTGCTTTTGAGTGCATTGAACAAAGATTCCTTGGTGATGTCCATGGTGGGACGCGCCTTCAAACCGCGTGGCGGATGCAATTTGCGACCCTTATGTTTTCCTCCGATAATACGCATTTAGGGCAGTTTTAATAGCGTTTGTTCCAAATCCAAGGTTTGCACATGTTCGGTAAAGGTCTCCAATTCGTCATATAACCGGTGAGTGCCCGGTCCGGTCAGGATAATTTCGGGCCGGTGCCGGTCCCATTGATTTTTTTCCCACACAAAAAAGAAATAGTAAAGAAAATCATCGGTGTTTTCCATACGGAAAGTATTGAAAAACTTCAAGCGCCGGCCTTGCCAGGCACCGATTTGAAAATCGCCGCCCGATGTGCGCACCAACACCCGCCATTGTAAATCGTGCGGAAAGTTTTTCCAGGCATATTTTTGCAGCAATCCGGCCGAATGATAAAAATCGATTTCCTTCACATAATCCAGCAAAATATTGTTCAAATTGACCATGGGCAAATAAACGTTCACCACGCCCGCTTCCTCAAACACGTCCCAAGCGGCCGCATCGGAACGGAACAGCCGGATATGCGTTTGCAGGTATTTGTCCGCCTGTTGCTCGTCGAACAAGTCCTTGGGAACCCAAACGTTCCAGGGATGATGATGAAAAATGCGCACCTGTCCGATGTCGTTGTCGCGGAATATTTCATCCAGCACCGGCCGCAGGTGGGTTTCGATGCCCACCGGCCCCGACACCCTGAAATTCCGGCGGTCGTAGGCGTGCACCGGCCCGTTTTCCAAAAAATACGAAAGTCCATACAAGCCGGCTTGTATGGACAATCGTTTCGATGCGGGTTGCATTATTTGCGTTTGTTCTTGATGTCGTAAAGTTTGGGCCAGTTGCCGCTTGTGGTAACGTCATCCAGGGAACCCACTTGGATATAAGGCCCGTTGATTTCTTCGGTACTTATTACGTTGAGTTCCTGTGTCACCAAATCCTTGGGTTGGTCGTATAGCACTTCCTTTTTGTGCACCCGGGCCATAAACACCGGAAGTTTCACCTCGCCTTTTTTCAGTTTTCCGGCTTTGAGTTCGAATTTTATCTGATGCTCACGGCCGGGAATGGGCACCCATTGCATTTGTTTGTAGCGGTCGGAATTTTTGAACAGCGAATCCTTCACCGGCACAAAGCCCAAGGTGTCGATGACCACGATTTCCTTATCTTCGGTAATGCCCAGGTATTTGTTGTGCACCTTGATGACCGAATCGCGTCGTTGCGTAATGGTAAACTTGGCCGTGTCAATGAAGCGCACCAACGAGTCGAACGAGCCGGTGTATCCGCCCGTTACGGTACGATAGGCGATTTCCGAATCCCGTATATCTTTGAGCCGGTCCACCACGGCGGCATAACGTTTCTTTTTGATTTGGTTAAACCGCACCGGTGCCGTTACCGATTCATAAATTTTATAGCCGAAATAAACGGCTGCCAGCAACAGCAGCAGGTTGATGATTTTGACCGTCACGGTCGGCATTTTGCCTTGGGCTACCAAATAGGCAAAGAACAATATCAGTAAAACCAAAAGAATAAAAACGAACCAATACATTTCACTTGTCTTTTTGATTGAAGCAAATATACAATTTTTTTGATGTGCGGGCGTGCATTTATGTTTTCCCGGTTGTATCTCCCCCAGATTACGTATGCAAAGTTTTTAGGGCGCCCGGCCGCTCACGTTCGGGGCCCCGCCGGCGGGCAGATGCCCGCGCGACTTGCCTACGGCAATTCGCCGGCGCCTTCGGCGCCGCGGCGGGGCCACGGCCGCCGTTTCGCGCAACGGAGCACGCTCACGCCGGCCGTTCCTCACGTGCCGCCCGCCGGGCTGTCCGCTTATATTCGCCTTGGCGGATGCCGTGGTTTTGCGCGGGCGCGCGTGCCGCGCGCCCGCGCCCGCCCGTGCGTGGGGCTTCCGCTGGGCGCCTCCGCCGGGCGGAAAACCATCGGCACCGCCGGCGGCTCATACCGCTCCCATCCCTGGCGCGGATTTAGTTATGAGTTTTGAGTTCTTAGTTTTGAGTTGATTTTTATCGAAGCGACCGGAATGAATGGTGGTGGCTTCGATACACTGCGCCTTCGGCACAGCACTCAGCCACCTGTTTTGGAGGTCATTGAGTGATTTTTGCGAAGCAAAAATTGTATCGAAATGACCGGCCGGGGCTTCGATACACTGCTCACTGCGTTCGCAGCACTCGGCCACCAGTTTTGGAATTCACTGGATGTAATGAAGCGACCGTATAAAATGTGATGCCGTCGATACACTCACTCAGACACCGTTCTGTCGAAGTGCAATAAACCGCGTATCCACAACAACTAACGCTTGATTAGTTGCAAATGCTGTTAATTGTGGATTCGCAACATGTAGCCCGAAAAGTCAATTTTAACCCCGGCCTTGCATATGCATGGCCTTTGTTATGGCCTCATGGAGTTCGAATATGGCATCTCTTTCTCCCTGAATCTCCAATGATTTGACATTAGAGAACGAAATCCGAAGATAATAAGTCGGCTCCTCCTTTTCTATTTTCGGATTTTTATTAAAAAGCCATAACCCCAGCCCAATCAGCAAAACAATGGATGTAAAAACAATACTCCGTAGCCAAAAAAACAACAAAATCGCTCCAATCATTAAACTCAAACCACATCCCGATTTGCTTTGTTTGTCCTCGACGGCTTTCTTATAACGGCTTTCTTTCCATTCCGAATCATCATAGATGGCCATATCCGTTATTTGATTTATTTGATAAATCTCACTCCCACGCATAATGGTAGCCGGCGTAACTATGGTATTATTCGTTTCATACAATACATCCATTGCAATAAAGATCTGGTCAGGGTGGATAATAAAGGCAGCGGGTTAATTTCTTACAAAAATGGCCAGGTAGATAATACCTTTGGATGCAAAGACAGGGCATCCCGTTTTTTCCACTTGCATCACCGAATGGAAGTGATAGCCCTCTTTGGCATTGGCATTCAGGGTACTTTCAAGGTTCTTAATGTCCGAATTGGTGAAACTGGCACCGAGTTGAACGATTTTGTAAGTTTTCATGATGTATAAATTTTTAAAGGTTAGTAGTTTCAATAAGTTCCCGTAATTCTTCCGGCAAATCCAATCCTCCGTTATGGTAGTTGCATCTTTTCAATCTTTTCAAAGTTTCACGTGTTGCTTTCCAAAATCCGTATTTACGGAACGCCAATTCGGAAAAATGCGAACAGCTTGGATCATAAACGCACCGGTTCCCCAATTTTCGTGACCAATGTTTTTGATAATAACGTATAAGCATGATTACCCATTTGCGCCAAAAAGCAAGTCCGGATAATGGCAAAGCTTCTATTTGCGCATCCAATGGTGTTTTAACATAAAACAGTCGATAAAGCAAAACCTGATTTTCGGGATCCGCTTCAATATGGCTGAAATCCTTTTCGAAACTAATCTCTTGTGGATATTTTGTTATTTTGTTCATTTTCTTCTTGAAAAGAATCGAATTTTCCTGGCTCCAATTCGCTGAACAATATTCTTTACTTTTTCCGAAAATCAAAAAGAATAATGAAAAATACCGATTATTCGGTGATTTTTAGACCCAAATTGAAATATCCTTTTCATAAAAGCGAATAATTTCATCAAAATATCGCGGAGTATCATTATTTCTTTACAAACATTAAAATTGAAGAATAAATTTGAACCAAACACAATCAAACCAATTTTACAAATTATGACAGCAAAACGAGATTTATTCGATCCGCATTATTGGAATGAATGGGAAGGCGAAAATTTCACACTAATTTTTCCCGAAGATTGGGACTTAATGGAGCCGTTTTTACCTGCCATGAAATTTATGGCCATTGCTTCCGACAACTATGATTATGGTGCGTCGGTGGGCGTGAGTGTAGCCAATCAAACGGATGGACTATCCGTTGAAGAACAAATGGAACAATACAAAAAGAACATGCCTATGTTTGTTGCGGACATAGACAACGTTAATATCCAAAAAAATACTGATGAACATTTGGATTTTTATAAAGCAACTTATACAGGTACCATTGATGATGTATTGGTTCAATTTGAACAATATTTGTGGTTCGTTTGTAATAAACTCATAACACTGAGTTTTACTCATACCATGAACCCTCCCGAAGAATTCCAAAACATCAAAGAAATTATTTTTCTTGCATTTAAAATTAAATAGATAATTTTAAGAACTAACAAGTCTCGTTCAAATTACCCTTATCCTTTTCGATTAAAATGGCGGGGAACCCAAAAACTGACATCCAACATTTGAACTTGATGCCGGAAGCCCTATTTTTAAGCAAAATTCATCCGTTATGAGCAAAAAAGTAACCATCATCGGCGCCGGCAACGTGGGCGCAACCGTTGCCAACGTATTGGCCAGCAAAAACATAGTGGGAGACATCGTGCTCCTCGACATCAAACCCGGATTGGCCGAAGGCAAAGCGTTGGACATTTGGGAATCTTCGCACATCAACTATTTCGATACCCGCGTCCACGGCTATACCGACGATTATTCCAAAACCGCCAATTCCGACGTGGTGGTCATCACCTCGGGCCTGCCGCGCAAACCCGGCATGAGCCGCGACGACCTGATAGGCACCAATGCCAAAATCGTTAAATCCGTAGCCGAAAAGGCCTACGAATATTCACCCGATGCCATCTACATCATCGTGTCCAACCCCTTGGACGTGATGACCTACACGGCTTACCTGACCACCGGCTTGCCGCGCGAACGCGTTTTCGGTATGGCCGGCGTGCTCGACACGGGACGCTTCGAAGCTTTTATCGCCGAAGCACTCCACGTTTCGCCCAAGGATGTTACGGCCCTGCTCATGGGCGGCCATGGCGACACGATGGTTCCGCTGCCGCGTTATACCACCGTTTCGGGCATTCCGCTTACCGAACTGATGGATGCCGACACCATCCAACGCCTGGTGGAACGCACCCAAAAAGGCGGTGGCGAAATCGTTAAGCTCCTGGGCACTTCCGCTTGGTATGCGCCCGGCGCCGCCGTGGCACAAATGGTGGAAGCCGTGATTGTGGACTCGCACCGCGTCATGCCCGTGTGCGTCATGCTCGACGGCGAATACGGACTCAAAGACGTAGCCCTCGGCGTGCCGGTCAAATTGGGCCAAAACGGTGTGGAACAAATCATCGAAGTGGATTTGAACGATGACGAGAAAAAACTCCTGCACCGCTCCTACGAACACGTGCGCGAAGTGATGCAAGTGCTCGACGATCTGAAACTGTTCTAACCGGTTCTCCTACGGTTAACCCTATGAATCCCGGATATGAATAATGTCCGGGATTTTTTGTTTGTGTTAATTTAATGAAGATATGGAAACCCATTTTCCCACAAACCGCCATCCCTTTGTTCGTGCTCGGCGTTTTTTCCCTATTTTTGTCCGTGAACCGAAAAATCTAAATATCTACACTCCGATGAAAAAACTTCGCTTATTATTTCTGCTCTTGCTTCCGTTGGGAATTTATGCACAAAATACCGGAAGCATCCGCGGAACGGTAAAGGATGCGCAAACCGGTCAAGCGCTGTCCGGCGTGGATGTGCGGATCAAAAACGGCCCGCAATCCGCCCGCACCGACGACCAGGGCCGGTTCGTGCTGGAACAAGTGCCTGCCGGCATAAATCAAGTGGTGTTTAGCAAGGACGGCTATACTACCTTTGAAGTGCAAGCCACCGTCCAAGCGGGTCAAACGCTGGATTTGGGCACCGTTGAACTTTGGCCTTCGACCGATGTCGTCAGTGATTTGGGCGTCATTTCCCTGTCCGACCAGGATTTGCAAACCGATGAAGAATCGGCCGAAAACGTTTCGGGACTTCTGCATTCGGGTATGGATGCCTTCCAACGGGCCGCCTCCTTCCAGTTTGGCAATGCCCGGTTCAGTATGCGCGGTCTCGATGCCCGCTATTCCACGGTTTACTTCAACGGTATTCCGATGAACCAACTCTATGACGGCCGCCCGCAGTGGTCGGCTTGGGGCGGATTGAACGATGTGCTCCGTGCCCGCGAAATGTATCCCGCCCTGATGGCCAACGATTACGGCATCGGCGGATTTCTGGGCGGCGTCAACTACAACGTCAAGGCCTCCGACATCCGCAAAACCACCAAAATATCCTATGCCATCACCAACCGCAGCTATCGCCACCGGCTTATGGCTTCTTACGCCAGCGGGTTGCAAAAAAACGGTTGGGCTTATGCCTTCCTGATTTCGGCACGTTATGCCAACAGGGGGTATTATCCGGGCACGTTCTATGATGCCCAGAGCGTTCTTGCCGCCGTGGAAAAACGACTGAGCAAAAAACACAGTCTGAACCTTACCGTATTTGCCACGCCCAACAAACGCGGAAAATCATCGCCCAACACCGCCGAAGTTTACGACCTCAAAGGCGACCGCTACAATGCCTATTGGGGAGTGCAAGACGGCAAAACCCGCAATGCGCGCGTCAAAAAACTCTGCGCGCCCACCATTATGCTCACGCACAATTGGCAAATCAACATGAATTCCTCCCTGGAAACCTCCGTGGCCGTGGGCAAACTCAAAACCGCCAACAGTCGTATCGGTTACTACAATGCCAACAATCCCGACCCTACCTACTATCGCTATTTGCCCAGTTATTGGCTCTCGCGCGACAATCTGCCCGAAGCGGCCAATCACTACGCGGATTTTCTCCAATACGGCCAAATCGATTGGGATGCCCTCTATGCGGCCAACCGCACCAACACGGCCGACGACGGTAGTGCCCGTTATTACCTCTACGATGATGTAACCGATGATAAATGGCTGCGTTTCAATACCAATTACAACCGCCGTTTTTCGGACAAATTCACCTTCGATGCGGTCATCAATGCACAGGCATTTGGTTCCGAAGGTTATGCCAAAATGAACGATTTGCTCGGTGCGCCCTTTTTCTACGACAAAAACCCCTATGCCGAGCCGGGCTTCGAAGACAACGACCTGAACAATCCCGACCGTAAAGTAAACGAAGGTGATAAATTTTCCTACCATTACCTGATCAACGGCTTTAAATGGAACGGATTTGTCCAAGGGCAATATTTCTCACGTTCGCTCGACCTTTATGCCGCTTTGGCCTTCGGCCAAACCGCCTACCAACGCGACGGACTTTACAAAAATCCCCTCTTTGCCGATTCCGACGGCAAATCCGGTGAGCTACGATTCAATGAATATGCCGTTAAGGCCGGCGCCGTGTTCAAGCTCAGCGGACGCCACCTTATCACCACCAACCTGTTGATTCAATCCAAGGCCCCCGACCTGAAAAATGCGTTCTACAACGCACGCGTCAGTAATGACCCCACACCGGGCCTTGCCTCCGAGCAATTGGGCGGATTCGATATTTCCTACATTTATCGTTCGCCATACCTCAAAACCCGGCTTACGGCCTACGTAACCCAATCGCAAAACTATACCGAAATCCAACGCTTTTTTGCCGAAGGCATTTCGCTCAACGGTGTGCAGGGCATTCCGTCCAACATCAACGGAAACGCCTTTTTCCTTACCCAAATCGTTTCGGGCGAAGCCCGCTACTACGAAGGATTGGAATTCGGCCTCGAAGCCCAACTTTCGCCCACATGGAAAGCCACGGCCGCCGCAGCCGTGGGTCGTCATATCTACGCCGGCAACCCCAACGTTTATGTGGCTTCCGACCTGTTCGACGCCACCTACCTGGGCAAAAGTTACCTGAGCGGTTACCGCCTGGCCAACGGCCCGCAGCAAGCATATAGCGTCGGGCTGGAATACCGCAGTCCGCATTACTGGTTTGCCGGAATGAATCTGAATTATTTCAACCAAAACTACATTAGCGTAAGTCCCATCCTGCGTACTTCGCGCTTCTACACCGATCCCAACCTCAACGAACCCTACGGCGATATTCAAGATTACCGCGGACACGACAATTGGGACATTCCCGCCGTCAACGGCGAAATACTGAGCGATTTGCTCCGCCAGGAAAAACTCGCCTCGGCCTTCCATGTGAATTTCATCGGCGGTAAATCCTGGAAAGTGCACAAGTATTACATCGGACTTTTTGTGCTGGCCAACAACCTGCTCAACGACATCACGCCAACGGGCGGCTTCGAACAATCGCGCAAAGCCAGTTATCCCGATTTGTATGTGGACAAAAAAATCAATCCCGTTCCGGTATTCGGCAACAAATACTGGATGAGCTACGGACGCAACTATTTTGTGATGCTCAGCATTCGTATGTAAAACCTTTAATCAACCAAGCAAATGAAAACAACCATGAAATATATCACCCGGTTTTTGATCCTCCTGGGATTGGTAGCGGGCACTTCCTGCTCGCAAAAAGACAAGTGGAACGCCCCCGAAGGGCAATGCCGGCAACCGTCCTACACGGCCAATGCCACCATTGCCGACATTTTGGCCCTTTCGCCCAACGGCGATATTACCCAAATCGACGACGATTTGATTTTCGAAGGTTACGTTATTTCCAGCGACGAAGCGGGCAATTATTATATGGGCATCGTCCTGCAAGACGCCCCGCAAAATCCTACGGCCGGTATTTATATTGCCGCCGAAAAGCGTAACCTCTACGTGGATTATCCCGTAGGCAAAAAGGTTTTGGTGCGCGCCAAAGGACTTTTTATCGGCAAAGACCGCGGCATTTACAAGCTCGGACTTACCTATGATTCGGGCCATGGAACGGGCATCGGCCGCATTCCGGCCAGCGAAGTGGCCAAACGCATTATTCCCACCTGCGATGACCCCGTGCAAATCACGCCCCAAACCCTGACCATTCCGCAAATTTTGGCCCATGGCGACCAATACCTCAACACGCTTATCCAACTGGACGATGTGGAATTTGCCAAGAGCGACCTTTGTTCCACCTATGCCCTCGAAGGGCTTTCGGGTGTGAACAAATACATCGAAGATTGTAACAACAACCAACTCATTATGCGCAACAGCGGTTATGCCCGTTTTGCCACGCTCAAAGTGCCCGGAGGCAAGGGAACGCTTGTGGCGGTTTTGGGCAAATACCGCAATGATTTCCAGGTGTATATCCGCGATACGCGCGATGTGAATTTCGACGCCCCGCGTTGCGATGGCTCGCAACCCGACTGCGACGGTTCCGGCTTGCAAGCCAACACCACCATTGCCGACCTCAAAGCCGCCTTGGGCTCCAACAACCTGATGCAAATCACCCAGGATTGGGTTATCGAAGCCACCGTGTCGGCTTCGGACAAGAGCGGTAATTTCTACAAGGCCGTTTACATCCAAGATGCCAGTGGTGGTATCCGGCTCAACCTGAACATGCGCGACCTTTACCTGCGCGGCTATCACCGCGGCGCCAAACTCAAAATCAAACTCAAAGACCTGTATGTGGGCCGCAAGAACGGCGAAATTCAATTGGGCGACCTCTACAACGGCGGTATCGGTCGCATCACAGACCAAATCGACCAAGACCATATTTTCTTTACCGGCGAAACCGAAGACGTGCAACCGGTGGATTTGGCCTTGACACCCGACAATGTGGGCCGCTTGGTAACCGCTACGGGCCAATTTGCCGACAACGAAGTGATGGAACGCTTTGCTTACAGCGACAGCCAAAGTTCCAATCCGCACCCGCGTTCCTCCAACCGCCGGCTGCTCACCGCCTGCGACGGTTCGTCCTACGTAACGGTGCGCACAAGCGGCTATGCCGACTTTGCCGATGCCCATGTTCGCCGCGGCAACGGAACCGTTACCGGCATCCTGGGCGTTTACGATGCCAATCATGACGGCAACATCACCGACGACGAATACCAAATCTACCTGCGCGACATCTACGATGTGGACATGACCGAACCTCGGTGCGACCATCCCTACCTGCTCGAAACCTTCGGTAATACCACGCCGCGTCAGGATATTGAACTCAACGGTTGGTATAACTACATCGAAGCGGGCACCCGCGCGTGGCAAGGCGGATTTTACAGCGGAAGCAACAACCACTACGCCCAATTCAGCGCCTACCACAGCAACGAAGCCCAAAACATCGCTTGGCTCATATCGCCGCCGGTGGCCGTCCAAAGCGGAATGAAGCTCACATTCCAAACGGCCAAGGCCTATTGGACGCACGATGCCTTGAAGGTGTTCGTTTCCACCGACTTCAACGGCTATGACGTGCGCAGCGCCACCTGGACCGAACTTCCCGCCCGCCTGGCCACCGACACCGACCCCAACCATGCTTGGATTGATTCGGGCGACATCGACCTGTCGGCTTATGCCGGACACACGGTTTACATCGCTTTCCGCTACAAGGGAAGCGGCACTTACGGTCAAACGGGCACTTACCGCGTGGATAACGTGGTGATCAAATAACCCGGATTTTTTTCCGACCCACCGCCTTTCGGTTTCGAAGGGCGGTTTTTTTTGTTTTTCGGGCGCCCCGGCGTCTCGGATTCGGGGCCCCGCCGGCGGGCGAATGCCCGCGCGACTTGCCTGCGGCAATTCGCCGGCGCCTTCGGCGCCGCGGCGGGGCCCCGAAACCGGTCGCCGTCGGGCTGTCCGCTCAAATGCGGCTCGGCAAATGCCGGTTTTTTGCGCGGGCGCGCGTACCGCGCGCCCGCGCCCGCCCGTGCGTGGGGCTTCCTGCTGGTCGCCTCCGCCGGGCGGAAAAAACTTCGGCATTGCCTTCGCCGCATAACCGCTCCCATCCCTGGCGCGATATAGGCCGCTGAGTGATTTTTGCGTAGCAAAAATTGTATCGAAGCGACCGGACGGCCGGGACTTCGATACACTGCTCACTACGTTCGCAGCACTCAGCCGCCGGCCTTCGATGCATTCTGCCTTAGTTGGGACATCGGGCGCTATGGTTGTTCCGCTATTGTAAACATGGTAGGCGGGTTGTAATGCCATTCGGTTATTCCGTTCCGCCCGTAGAGACGCGATGCATCGCGTCTCTACATCAATAAACATTGAAGGCGGTTTATTTTTGCCCGTAGAGACGCCCAATTTGGGCGTCTCTACAAAAAAACGTTAAACATTTGATTATCACCAATAAAACAAAAAAAGGCGAAACCGCCCTGCGGGTTCGCCGACCGCCGAGGAAACCGGAGGGTTCCGAGGCCTGCAAGGAGCCCGTCAGGGCTCCGCAGCATGCGGAGGGAGACGCCGCCCGAGCAAAAGCGAAGGGCGACCGGCTCCCGGAGCCGCGAAGCGAGACCGAAGGGCTCGCGAAGCCCGCAGCAGACCGTAGGGCTGATGCGGTAGCGGAGGCAGACCGGAACGGGCTGCCGGAACCTGTCCCGCACATTGCGCAAGCAATGTCGGGAGCCGCGAAGGAAAACAAGGCGCGGCATTTGCGTTGGCCGCCGGAAGCCGCAGGTTCCCGAAGCCGCGGAGCGAGACCGCCAGGGCTCGCGTAGCCCGCAGCAGACCGTAGGGCTGATGCGGTAGCGGAGGCAGACCGGAACGGGCTGCCGGAACCTGTCCCGCACATTGCGCAAGCAATGTCGGGAGCCGTGGAGGGAAACAAGGCGCGGCCGTCGGCTTGGCCCCGGGAAGCCGCAGGTTCCCGAAACGAAAATTAAAATACCTTTGCACTAAAATATCCTGCACATGCTCCACCGCAAACGCACCAAAATCGTGGCTACCCTGGGGCCCGCCACCCGCGATTACGACCGCAAAAAACAAATGGTGGCCGAAGGCGTCAATGTGTTCCGCTTCAATTTCTCACATGCCGATTACGATATTGTGCGCGAACAAATGGAACATATCCGGCGCATCCGCGACGAACTGCAAACGCCCGTAGGCACCCTGGCCGACCTGCAAGGGCCCAAACTCCGCATCGGCGAAATGAAACCCGACAGCGTGCTCCAAGCCGGCGATACCTTTATCCTGACCAACCAAGCCCGAACGGGCGATGCCCGAGGCGCCTATGTCAATTATACCCCTTTGCCGGCCGAAGTCAAGCCCGGGGAACTCATCCTGCTGGACGACGGCAAAATCCAACTGCGCGTGGAAGCCACCGATGGCACGCACGAAATCCGGACGAAAGTCGTTCAAGGCGGCCCGTTGCATAGCCGCAAGGGTATCAACCTGCCCGATTCGAATCTTTCGGTGCCGGCGGTTACTTCAAAGGACAAGCGCGACCTGGCCTTTGCCGTGGAAAACGGCATCGATTGGATTGCCCTTTCGTTTGTGCGTCGTGCCGATGATGTTGTGGCGCTCAAAAAATATATGCGCGAACAATTTGAGGTGGAACTGCCGGTTATCGCCAAAATCGAAAAGCCCGAAGCGGTGCAAAACCTGGACGATATTCTCGATGCCGCCGACGGCGTAATGGTGGCCCGCGGCGATTTGGGCATTGAAATTCCCATGGAAAACGTGCCTTTGATACAAAAACGCATTACCGACAAGGCCATTCACCGGGCCAAACCGGTCATCATTGCCACCCAAATGATGGAAAGCATGATGCAAAGCATCATCCCTTCGCGGGCCGAAGTAAACGATGTGGCCAATGCCGTCATCGACGGCGCCGATGCCGTGATGCTGTCGGGCGAAACATCGGTGGGGCAATTCCCCGTAGAAGTCATCCGCCGGATGACCAAAATCATCACGGCCTCCGAACAAGGCGTGGATCACGAAGTGGCCCGCATCATTCCGCCTCGCGACGACCCGCGCTTTATTACCAAAATGATTTGTTTCGACGCCGCCGAAACGGCCAACGACATCGATGCGCGCATGATTACCACGCTGACGGTAAGCGGTTTTTCGGCCGCACAAGTGGCTTCGCACCGTCCTAACGCCTACATCGGTGTTTTTACGGGCAACAGCCGGATTATCAACCGGCTGGCACTTTATTGGGGCGTTTATCCGTTCTACTACGACCGCCAAGTGTCCACCGACGAGACCGTCAAGGACATTATCCGCATCATCAAGGACGAGCAATTTGTTCGCCCCGGCGATTTTGTCATCAACCTCACGTCCATGCCAGTGGGCGAAAAAGGGATGGTCAACACGCTGCGCATAACCCGAATCGACTGAATGATGCACAAAGAAATCGAACGTAAATACCTGGTGCGTTCCAACGCCTTCGAAGCCCTGGCGCAAAAACAAATTCATATACGTCAGGCCTATTTGTGTGGCAATAAAATCACTTTGCGTATCCGGCAGTGGGACGAGCAATTCCTATTGACCGTAAAAGGCCCTTCGCACGACGGAATTTCGCGCATCGAAGTGGAAAAACCCATAAGCCATGATGAGTTCGAAGCCCTTTTGCCCTTGGCCGAAGGCCATATCATCGAAAAAATACGTTATCTTGTGCCTTGGAACGGGCTGACGATCGAAGTGGATAAATTTATTTCGCCCCGCAAAGGTTTGGTGCTGGCCGAAATCGAATTGCCCGACGAACAAACGAAACCCGAACTGCCGCCTTGGCTGGGGGAAGAAGTAACCGGACAACCCGAATACTACAACGCTTATATGGCAAAAAATGGCTAAACCGAAAAAAGTTTTCTACTGCCAAAACTGCGGCGCCCGCCATTCGCAATGGATGGGCCAATGTCCCGTGTGCAAGCAGTGGAACACCATTGTGGAAGAAACCATTAGCCGGCAAGAAGAAAAAAAGGCGGGTCCCGTCAAGCGAAAGCCCGTGCAAAGTATTCCGCTAAACCGGGTGGAAGGACAATCCGAACCGCGTATTTCCACCGCCGACCGTGAATTGGATGTGGTGTTGGGCGGCGGATTGGTGCCCGGCTCGGTGATTTTGCTCGGTGGCGAACCGGGCATTGGAAAATCCACCTTGCTGCTGCAAACCGCCCTGCGGATGCCCTACAAAATCCTGTATGTGTCGGGCGAAGAAAGTCCGGCCCAAATCAAGCTCCGCGCCGACCGTCTGTCCGCCGGCAAAGTCAACCCCAACCTGCTGTTGCTGCCCGAAACGCACACGCAAAAAATATTTCGCGAACTGGACGAAAACCTTCCCGACCTGCTGATTGTGGATTCCATACAAACCCTCCACACCGATTATATCGACTCCTCGCCGGGCAGCGTGTCGCAAATCCGTGAAACGGCCGCCGAACTTATCCGCTTTGCCAAAGAAACCGGAACGCCCGTATTCCTCATCGGCCATATTACCAAGGAAGGTGTCATCGCGGGCCCCAAAGTGTTGGAACACATGGTGGACACGGTTTTGCAGTTCGAAGGCGACCGCTACCATCGTTTCCGTATTCTGCGGGCCCTGAAAAACCGCTTTGGCAGCACCAACGAAATGGGACTTTATGAAATGACCGTCCATGGCTTGGAGCCGGTGGACAATCCTTCGGGACTTCTGCCCGACACGCTGTCGGAAGCCGCTGGCGGAACGGCCGTGGGAATTGTCAACGAAGGCATCCGCAGTTTTGCCGTGGAAGCGCAGGCCTTGGTGAGCCCGTCGGTCTATGGCACGCCGCAACGCTCGGTTACGGGCTACGACCTCAAACGCCTGCACATGATATTGGCCGTGCTGGAAAAACGGGCGGGACTGCGTATGCTGCAAAACGATGTTTTCCTCAACATTGCCGGCGGATTGCGCATTATGGACCCGGCCCTGGATTTGGCCGTGGCGGCGGCCCTCATTTCGTCTTACGAAAACCTGCCCGTTCCGCCCTACACGGGATTTGCCGGCGAAATCGGGCTAACGGGCGAAGTGCGTCCGGTGGCACACATGGACCGCCGCCTGACGGAAGCCGAAAAAACCGGATTGCAACGCGTTTATTTGTCCAAGCATCAAAAGATTACTTATCGCGGAAAATTGGAATTGGTGCCCATCGGCCAAGTGAGCGGACTGTTGGGTATGTTTCCCGAACAGGAGCACTAATCGATGCATTTTTGGCACGTTCCAGATCCCATGGGCGCCCGGGAAACCGGCCCTCCGCTACAATGAAATGGGATGCGGCCTTCACGCTTCGCCCGTTCGTGGGCTTTTCCCCTCATTCATAATTCACAGTGCCTATACACTACAAATCATCGGCATGCTGATAATCATCATTGGTAAAAGTGTATTTGTAAGTATCCCTGTATTCGCTTGTCTCTGTGTGTTGGTAATTATTTAAATCTAAAATATTGAAAGGAGACGGAGTTGTAGGAGTAAATTTGGAAATTTTTTCGTTTCCAAATTTAACCGTAACCGAATCACCATTAACAATCAAATCCGATACACTGCCAAACATTAGGTCGGTTTTTTGAGATAAGTTGCCTCCATTTGGCAGGCTATAAATACTATCCACATAACCGGTTTCGGTTTTATAAAAAACCTTAATGGTTATATCCTTGTTACTTTCATTGATATAATGACATTCAATATCTTTACGCTTATCAACAGTTGTTTTGCAAGAGAAACTGCTAATAAGTATTCCAATAATTAAAACTGTCGTCCAAATAGTTTTCCGTTGCATTGTTATAAGAATTTTTGATGTTATTTTTCCAATCATTATCTACCTTTTGGCATGCAGAAGTAGTAAACATTACAGCGCCTTTTCCATACAATCCATACGTCCGCAACGATTTTTATGTAAATATGTGCAAAAAAACAAAGCCGGTCAAGTCCTATCTAATATCTATTGTTAAAAAAAATTGAATTTTGAAGGAATGCTAAATCTTGGCGAATTTTCGAGATGCTATTTTAAAATTTTGAAGCCTTCTGGGGTAAAAATTAAAAAATCTTTTATGCTAATTGTTGAATTGATTTATATAAATGACGGGGTGAATATTAAAATAAAATCACCAAAAAAGCGCAAAACGGCGTTAGGGCTACCAAAATATGAGTTTGTTTATTCAAAAAACCAAGCTATTTTCCCGGATTATTAACCCGATATTCAATCGGATAACTCGGAATTATTGATTTTTCTTATTTTTGTTTGTCATCACATCCGTATTGATTATGACTAAAAAAATCAAATTTTCGGAAACGTTTTTACTGATAATATTAATATTCCTTTACTTTTTTTCGATAAGTTCGGCCGTCCCAAAATATATCACAACTACGGTTTTGGTGATTTCATCCCTTTATTTTTTTCCTGTCAAACTTCTTTTACATAAGGGAAAATACACGCTGATCAACCTATTATCGGATTTTATCCTGTCGGTGGGATTATCTTTGCTTGTTGTCGGTTTATATCTTGAACACAAAACCGTATTTTCGGTCTTCGGTTTATTGAATTTTGTTTTTATGGTGTATTTGGCATTGCATAGTAAAGATTTTGAAAAATCGAAGTATTATCATTTTATCACCAATCATTTTCTCCTTATGTTTTTATTGGCAATGATTTTTTGACAAACGGATTGAGCGCGTTTGTTCTGAAAAAATACTTGCCGTAAAAATATTTACGGTCTGTTTTTCCCGATATCCTCCACTAACTGCTTACCCAAGCGGCGTAGCATCGGATGAAAATGAGCGGCCGCCAGCCGAGCATATTCCAGGGTTTTGGGCGTATAAATATGTAAATCGCGGATAAAAATCAAAGCTCCCACACGCGTATCCACATTATAGCGCGGGCCGGCATAGCTTACCAATTCGTCCAATAGTTTCCGGGAACCGAAACGCGAAACATAGCCGTCGGTGTTTAAGGCCAACACCATCCACAGCATGCGTAAGCCATGGTCGTGCGGGTTGTCCGAATGCCGTGTGCGGTCGAGCAAAACCTTGCGCTCGGCGGGAAAATACCGCCACAATGCTTGCAAGGCCAACGCCCTGACTGTGTAGGAACGGGCTTGCAGGGCTTCTTCCACCAAGGATTTCAGCACCGGCGGAACGCTTTGCAGCCGTTCCAAAACAAGGCGTTGTTCCAAGGGGCCGCGCTTCCAGATGCGCCGCACTATATCAATGTCCACGCTGTCCAAAACGGGCGGCATTTGCAGCAACATTTCGTCATAAACCGCCGTCAAATAATCGTTGCGGGCCATATCGGCAAACAGGCGTTGCTTGTCCTTGTAGGGATACCGCCGGATGCTTTTCAACATGCGCACTATATCCACATCGGCAATCCCGGCCCGCAGCCCGTAAACAAAACTTTCCAAATCCGGTTGCCAATCCACCCGGGCCAGTATGGAGCTTTGTGGGTTGGGCAAAATGAAGGCCGTTTGCGGATATTGTTTTAACGAAAATCCGTTGTCCACCAAGGTATCGCGGTAGTGGTAATACCGGTCGTAAATCCTGAGCGGGAGTTTTTGTCCGCCCGTATGACGGGCCGAAACCAATATGCTGTCGCCCTTTTGGCGCACCTTGTAGTAAGGCAGTTGCACCGAACGGAACCAATAGGCAAAAAATCCGGGTAAACTATCACCCGTTATCCTGTATAAACTACGCTGAAAATCGGCCGTAGTGGCATTGCCGTAGGCATGACGTTTCAAAAAATCCCGCATTACGGCACGGAATTTTTCCTCACCCACGCGTTTTTGCATCATGCGGATAATCCAGGCGCCTTTTTGATAGAAGCTCAGCGTGGATGCTTTGCCGTTTTGCAAGGGAATGGTATCACCCTTGGCGCGGGCTTCCAAAATATGCTGCGCATCGCGGTAATATTGCCATTCCACATAATCGGTTCCACTGATGCGCCGGTCGATACGGTAGGCCAGCCATGTGGCAAAACTCTCGTGAAGCCAATGGTGGGATGCATTGGTTTCGGTTACCAAATCCCCGAACCATTGGTGGGCGGCTTCGTGAGCCAGCACATTGTAGGGCCGGCGGTCGGCAAGGGAAGTGTCGTTTAC
>WGAP01000180.1 GCA_015494775.1 Flavobacteriales bacterium
AAACAGGTGCCTGAGTGCCAGTCGCTTCGATAAAAATCAACTCAAAACTAAAAACTCAAAATTCATAATTAAATCCGCGCCAGGGATGGGAGCGGTATGAGCCGCCGGCGGTGCCGATGGTTTTCCGCCCGACGGAGGCGACCGGCGGAAGCCCCACGTACGGGCGGGCGCGGGCGCGCGGCAAGCGCGCCCGCGCAAAACCACGGCATCCGCCAAGGCGAATATGAGCGGACAGCCCGGCCCCGACATCGCCCAAGCGATGTGCGGGGAGGCGCCCGAAAAATGATTATATTTGAACAAACAAACAAAAATCAACCGCTATGAACCTCGGTGTAATATTGTTGCTTTTTCTCGTACTGATTTTGCTTTCGGGCTTTAAAATCGACCGTGAATATCAGCGCGGAGTGATTTTCCGTCTCGGACGTTTCCACGCCGTCAAGGGGCCGGGATTGTATTGGATTGTTCCGTTTGTGGACCAACGCCGCCAAATCGATTTGCGCACCATTACCCTGGACATCGAAAGTCAGGAAACCGTAACCAAAGACAGCGTTACCGTGCGCATCAATGCGGTGCTTTATTTCCACATCGAACATCCCGAAAAGGCCGTCATCCAGGTGCGCGACTATATGCAAGCCACCTATCAGGCGGCATTGACGGCCTTGCGAAACGTGATCGGCCAACATAATCTGGACGAAATCCTCAAAGACCGCGAAAGCATCAATGCCACCGTTAAGGAAATCGTGGACCAAATCACCAATGATTGGGGTCTGGTGGTGGAATATATCGAAATGAAAGACGTGGAAATTCCCGAATCCATGCAACGGGCCATGGCCAAGGAAGCCGAAGCCATCCGCGAAAAACGTTCGCGCATCATCAAGGCCGAAGGCGAATTGGAAGCCGCCCAAAAATTGCAGCAAGCCGCCGGATTGATCGCCCTAAATCCCGCATCCCTGGAATTGCGCCGGATGCAAATGATTACCGAAGTGGGCGCCGAACACAATACCACCACCATTATCCTGATGCCTTCGGATTTTGTGGATATGGCCCAAAGTATCGGTCAAGGACTGCGTATCAAATTGGATACGTCCGGTAAGGAGGATAAAGAAACGAAGTAAGAATTTTCGGACTGCTATAATCTAGGATAACATTGTTCCGATTTATCGGGATAAATTGGTTTTGTCAAACAAACAATAATGATGAGCAAAGTTTTTTATATCATTCTCGGCATTCTGATAATAGCGATATCGGCGCTTTATTTGTGGCCCGTGAAGCCCAAAGATTTTTTTGCGCTCTATCCCAAACGGGATAAACCGGCCAAGGATTTGAAAACCTTTTTGTCGCGTCCGGTAAAGCATGTAGATGTGGACGGCGTCCGGTGGACTTATTACAGCGGCGGTTCCGGCGACACAACCATTCTTTTTGCCCACGGGATGGGCGGGGCCTACCAACTGTGGTGGCAGCAAATCATATACTTCGAACCGCACTACCGGGTGATTAGCTACACCTTGTCCGAAACGGTGGACAACCTGGACGACACGGCCAAAGGTATCAAGGCCATTTTGCAAAAGGAAAAGGTGAATAAATTTATCGTGGTAGGCACTTCCATGGGCGGTTATATTGCCCAATATCTGACGCATATTTGGCCCGAAAGGATACTAAAAGCCGTTTTTTCCAACACCTTTCCGCCCAATAAATTGATTGAACAAAAAAATGCCCGTTTGGCAAAAATTTTGCCTTGGGTTCCCACCGTATTGATAGCCCGGGCAGGCGAAAAGCAACTTCGGGAAAAATTATTGCCGGCGGCGCATAACGACACCTTGTTGGCGTCCTTTTTGCCCACCATGCCGTTTAGCAAAAAACAATTCCTGAATCGCTACAAGGTGCTTACGGATAAATTTTTTCCGCAACCCGACCAATATGTTTACAAAAGAATTCCCGTATTAATCATCGAATCGGCCAACGACCCTTTGGTGGAAAAGCCGTTGCGCGAAAAACTCAAAGCCCTGTATGCCGGAGCCCGTGTCGAAAATTTCGGAAACGAAGGCCACTTTCCGTATATCACGGCCACCGAACGTTTCAACAAGGTTTTGGAATCCTTTTTCCATGCGCAAAACCCTTATGTCGATGCGGAAAAGACCTTAAATGCCTACTTCGATGCCCGAACCAAAGCCGATACGGCCGCTTTGAGCCGCATCTTTGTTTCGCAAGCACGGCTGTGGCATCAAACAGCCGAAGGTGTCGAATCAATCGGCTTGGATGATTATTTGCAATATGTGGCCAAGGAAGGACCGCGCCAAGCCCGGACCGAAATCATCGATGGAGGAATAAACGGCACGCTGGCAAGTTTTGCGGTCAAATTTTATTACAATGATGCGACCTATACGGATCATTTGCAATTGGTGCACCAAGGAAATCAATGGCGCATTGTGAGTAAAGCATTCGAAAAGATAAATTAGTTGCTAATGCGGGAAAGATGCAGGAAATTTTTACTCCGCTGGGCCAAGCCGAAATATCTATGGGCAGGTTTGGCGGTTTTATTGCTTTTCAATTTCGTTTTATTTCCGGCTTTCCCGCAATGGATGGGCATAAAGCAGACGCCTTTGGTTTTGGATTTACGTATGTCATACAATATCCGGGATGTTCGTGAATTTTTTGAAGCATTGGGCCCGAAGGGCCTGCGGGTTTATCGGTTAAGCGAATTGCTTATCGATGTTCCGTACATGATTTTTTATTCGTTTTATTATGCGGTCTTGCTACTGTATTTTTTGAAGCGCAAACATTACAACCTTCCGTTTCTGGTGGTATGTTTGCCTTTTGTTTTGGGAATATATGATTTATTGGAAAATATTGGGATTATCTACCTTACTCATACCTATCCCGAATTGAATTCACTTCGAGTAGCAATTGTTTCCGGCTTTACTACGACCAAATGGACTATGGCCTTAATGACCTTTCTGACTTTGCTTTTGATTTGGATAAAACCTGCAAAACGGGATGCATAGACACGCTATCGGCCCATTTCCGTATCTTTGAAAAAAATCCGTTTTTCGATGGCTGACTTTGAAAAGATAACCGAAAAGGAATCGCATTATCACGACCTGGAAAAAAAGAGCATCCGCGAATTGCTTACCGCCATTAACAACGAGGACAAAACCGTGCCCTATGCCGTGGAAAAAGCCATTCCGCAAATCGAAGCGCTGACACGCGTGGTGGTGGACCGTTTGCGCAAGGGCGGCCGATTGTTTTACATAGGTGCGGGAACGAGCGGCCGTTTGGGCGTGGTGGATGCGTCGGAATTGCCGCCCACCTTCGGCGTGGAGGATGATTTGGCCATAGCCCTGATAGCCGGCGGCGACATGGCCATACGCAAAGCCGTCGAAGAAGCCGAGGATTCCTACGACCAAGGTTGGGAAGATTTGAAAAAATACCGTATTTCGCCGCGGGATGTATTGATAGGCATTGCCGCGTCGGGAACGACGCCCTATGTGGTGGGCGCCGTGCGCCGGGCCCGCGAACACGGTGTTGCCACCGGCGCCATAACCATGAATCCGGGAAGTCCTTTGGCCTTGGCCGCCGAATATCCCGTGGTGGTGGTCGTGGGGCCCGAATTTGTTACGGGAAGCTCACGGATGAAGGCAGGAACAGCGCAAAAACTGGTGCTCAACATGATTTCCACCACGGCCATGATCCAACTGGGTCGTGTAAAGGACAACAAAATGGTGGACATGCAACTGACCAATCAAAAATTGGTGGACCGCGGAACGCGCATGATTATGGAAGAAACCGGCTTGCCCTACGAAAAAGCCCGGGACGAATTGCTGCGCTGGGGCAACGTGCGGCGGGCCTTGAAAGAATATTTTAAAAATCATCCCCAATGAAATCGCGTATTTTATCTTTACTCGCTATCCTAATTATCATTTTACCTGCATACCGTTGCCGTAAGGGAAACGATAATGCCCTTGCTCCCAAGCAAAAACAGGTTAATGACATAATGCAAAAAATCCGGAAAAAATTTGCTCCCGACGCGCGCGATCATGTTTTTGAAATATCGACTTCCTACAATAAAAACGGTAGCATTCTGCTTTCCGGTTCCACCGATTTGCAAGCCGCACACAATGCCTTGGTCGATAGTCTTAAAGCGCATCAAGTTCATTGGATCGACAGCATCAAAATGCTGCCCGTTCCGGCATTCAAAAGCAAGGTGGGACTAATCCGGCTTTCGGTGGCCAATTTGCGCACCGCGCCCAAACACGCCGCCGAATTGGCATCGCAAATGCTGATGGGCATGCCCGTGCGGATTTTGGAAAAAAGGAACGGCTTTTACCGCATTCGCACAACCGAGGGCTACTTGGGCTGGACCGATTCGGCCGCATTGCAGATTATGGACCGCCCGGCCTTTGAAAAATGGGCCCGTGCGCCCAAGGTAATCATGGATGAAAACTATGGAAAAATCTATGCCGACACGCTGCCCGATGCGCCGCAAATTTCGGATGTGGTCAAAAACGATGTGTTGATATTGCTGCGTCAGCATTTGTATTTCATGGAAGTGCAAATGCCCGACGGACGCCGCGGATTTGTCCCGTCCAACGATTTCGTTTTGCTCAATGAGTGGGAAAAACTGAACAAAGATTTTTCGGCCCTTACCGATATTACCACCGAAGCATTGCACGATTATCCGGGCATTCCTTACCTGTGGGGCGGCACATCCATTAAAGCTTTGGATTGTAGCGGATTTACCAAAAATCTTTTTCAAAGTTTCGGCTATTTGCTCCCGCGCGATGCTTCGCAGCAAGCCCGCGCCGTCTGGCCTGTTCCGCTAACCGAACGTTTGGATTCGCTACAACCGGCCGATTTGCTCTTTTTCGGCACGCATCGAGCCGACGGTTCGCCCAAAATCACGCACGTAGCCCTTTATTTGGGCGCAGGACGCATCATTCATGCCACAGGCGAAGTAAAAGTGGAAAGTTTGTTTCCCGAAGATTCGCTCTACAATGATGCGCGGCGCAAAACCCTGCTGGGCGCAGGACGCGTTTACCGTATTTATAAGCGCAGGATTTATCCGTATTACACGGCGCAGGCCGTAAAAATATTTTTCCCCGCCCAACGTTAAAATGCTATGCGCCGGCTTTTGTTTCTTGCGATTTTAGGACTTCCTTCCTTGCTTTTGGCCCAAGCTGCGGGCCGGGTAAGCGGTTTTGTAAAAACCGAAACCGGCAAACCCTTACCCAATGTGCAAATACAAGCCGGCCGCTACGGAACGCTAAGCGATGCAAAAGGTCATTACTCCTTGACTTTGCCCGTAGGGCAATACCGATTGAAATTTTCGTATCTGGGCCGGGAAACCAAGACTTTTCAGGTCAATATCAAAGCGGACAAAACGGTGCCCCTTAATGTGGTTTTACCCTTGACGTCCGAGAATATCCGTCCTGTGGAAATCACCGGCAACACACGGCAGGAACGCGAAGGCGCCGTCCGGTTGCCCTTGCGCGATATCGAAGTGGCGCCCACACCCACACCTTCGCTCAAAGGCATTTTGATCAGTTTGCCGTCGGTATCGCAATTGGACGAAATGAGTTCACAATATTTGGTGCGTGGCGGCAATTATGACGAAAACGCCGTTTATATCAACGGAATCGAAGTTTTTCGTCCTTTCCTTATTCGCAGCGGACGTCAGGAAGGCCTTTCCACCACCGACCCGGCCTTGGTGCATTCGCTTTATTTTTATGCGGGCGCTTTCCCGGTGGAATTGGGCGATAAATTGTCGTCGGTTTTGGATATTCGTTATACGGAACCCAAGCAAAAACAAACCAAAATCCAAGCCGGTTTTACGGGCGTTAACCTGGCTTTGTTACGTCCCGGAAAGCGCTTGAATTTCATCGGAAGCATTCGCTATCTGAACAATACGCTTTTGGTCAAAAAAACCGAAGGCGATGCCGAATTTCAACCGGCCTTTGCCGACGTCCAAACCCTGCTTCGCTGGCATCCGGGCGGGCGTTGGTCGCATCAATGGCTCACACGCATTGCCCTGAACCGTTTTCGCTTCATTCCTTTTACCAAGGTTACCAACTTCGGCACCTTTACCGACGCCCGTTCGTTGGTCATTCGTTACCAAGGCAACGAAAAAGACGCATTCGACAATCAATTCTCGGCCGTCAAAAGCGTGTATTCCGCCGGCGCCAACGACAAAATCATCCTCACCGGAAGTTTTTACCACAGTGCCGAACGCGAACATTTCGATTTATTGGCCGGCTACTTTTTGGGTGAGCCCAACACCGACTTGTCGGGCAATCACTACGGCGACCCGATGAATTTGCAATCCTTGGGCGAAGAATTGGACCATGCACGCAACCTTTTGGATGCCGTTATCGGCCAAGCCATTGTTCAATGGAACCACAAGAAAAAATCCACCGAACGAAACATCGGACTGATGTATCGCTACGACAACCTGCGCGACCGCATCCGCGAATATCAAATGATCGATTCGGCCGGATTTGTTATCCTGCCGCCGCAGTCCGAATTTCATCCCGACGAACCTTACACCTCCGATACTTTGCCTATTTTGCCCTTCCAAGACGCCCGCGCCGATTACCTCACCGTCCGCCATCAATGGGGCGGTTTTGCTTCCTGGCGAAAAAGATTTACCGCGGGCCTTTGGCGCATCGAAGCCCGATGGGGTATGCGCGTGCAGGCCGGCCTTGTCCGCGAAAAATTCACCGGCGCATCGGGCGCCTACTTTGCTTGGAGCCCGCGGGCGGGTGTTTATGTGCGTAACAAAAATTGGCCCGGTCATGCCTTTCGTTTGGGCACCGGCGTTTATATGCAACCGCCGTCCTACCGGGAATACCGCGACAGGCAAGCCCGTTTCCGTCCCGGTGTGCGGCCGCAAAAGGCCTTCAATATTTCCTTGGGGCACGAATGGAATTTCGATTGGGCCGACAAACCCTTCAAGCTCACGTCCGAAATCTATTACCGCTACCTTTGGGACATCAATCCCTACACCGTCGAAAACCTGCGCATTCGTTATTACGGACAAAACAATGCCACGGGCTATGCCTACGGCATAGAGACAAGGCTTTTCGGCAGGTTGCTGCCGGGCACCGACTCATGGCTCAGTTTGGCCCTGATGCGCACCGAGCAAAACATCGACCGTCGCGGTTACATTCCCAGGCCCACGGACCAACGCTTCAAAATGGCCTTCTTTTTCCGCGATTATGTGCCCGGCATGCCTTATTTCAAAATGTATCTGAACAATGTATTTTTTACCGGCCTGCCCACGGGCGCACCGCTCTATGCCGACCCTTACCGGTTTCTGTTCCGCACGCGCAACTATTGGCGAACCGACATCGGATTGTTTTATGTGCTAACCGACAGGCCGCACAAGCCGGATTGGTTGACCCGCTTTACGGACTTTTCGGTGGGCTTGGAAATCATCAACATGTTCGACAGGCGCAATTCGGTGTCCAACCTTTGGGTGCGCGAGATTTACACCAAGCGTATGTTCGGCGTGCCCAATTACCTTACGGGCCGGATTTTCAATCTCAAAGTGCGTATGAATTTTTAGGGCGCCCCGGCGCTCGCGTTCGGAGCGGCCACGCCGCATCGGCAAGCGCTTCGGGACGACGGAACACCCTCTCGCTTGCCGGTCCTCACGCGGCGCCGTCGGGCTGTCCGCTCAAATGCGCGTGCGGCCCGCTCTTGCCCTGCAAGCGTAGCGGGCGTGGCTCCCCGCTGGTCGCCCCGCCGCCACGGCAGGCCTACGGCGCGCCGCCCGCGCATAACCGCTCCCATCCCTGGCGCGATGTAGGTCGCTGAGTGATTTTTGCGAAGCAAAAATTGTATCGAAGCGACTGGATTGACCGGCCGGG
Organism: Flavobacteriales bacterium; assembly: GCA_015494775.1. Lineage (GTDB taxonomy): Bacteria > Bacteroidota > Bacteroidia > Flavobacteriales > Flavobacteriaceae > JAADED01. The sequence continues at coordinate 7,866 of WGAP01000180.1, forward strand.
GCTTCGATACACTGCTCACTACGTTCGCAGCACTCAGCCGCAGGCGTTTTTCTGCGTAACAAATCGCTTTTCCGCGCGATAAATCCTGCGCTTACATCTGCAAATATTGAATGGAATGTAATATTAATTCGGTCAAAATTATCGGATCGCGATGCAACGGATGCCTTAAAAAAGCCCGGGATAAAAACTCGAAATGTCGAAATAAAATTTAACGGTTTTTAATGCGGATTTTTTAAAGGTCAAAACATCGTAGTATTTATTGTTGTGTTTGACCAGGGATTGGCTGACAAAACGGCATGTAGGACATACTTTTCGCACATAAGCATATTCTTCGGGAACGTCATTTACTTTGATAGCCGTTTCGAAGGACTTTCCCTTTTCCGAAGTTTTTTGAGCTTTTTCCTTTTTTTCGACTTTGGCCTTTTGGGCCGATGCCGAAGACGCGGTTTTGTGGGAAGAACAAGCAATCCCGGTCGATAATATGGCACTTAATACCCAAGCAAAGAAAATTTTTTTCATAACCTTAGTTTTTTTAGTTTCAGCAACTAAAAATAATAAAAGTTTTTTAATTGGACGGAAAAGGATTTTTGGAGGCGAGACGCCGCAGGCGGCTCGCCGACACAGAGCAGGGACGGCCACCGCCGGCCCGGCGACTTCCCGAGCAGACCAAGTCCGCTGCGTAGCGGCGGCTAAGGGCTGCGAAGGTTGCGAAGGGAAACAAGGCGCGGCCTTGGCTTCGGCCCGTGGAAGCCGCAGGTTCCCGTAGCCGCGAAGAAGACCGCAGCCGCCGAGCGAAGCGAGGCGGCAAGTGGCTTCGGAGCCCGCGGCAGACCGCAGGGCTGCCGGAGTAGCCGAGGAAACCGAAGGGTTCCGAGGCCCGCACAAACGCTTCTGCACTTGGCTAAGCAAGGTCGGGAACAAGGCATTAGGAAAAACTCAATCCTTTGCCAAAAAATCCCGTAAGCTGTATTTTTCGCGAATGTCGGCCTTTTGAAGATGCATCAGTCCCAGGGGAGAGCGTATCATGGTTTTGAGCGTGGTGGGGTCGGCAAAAAAGAGTTCGCGCCGGTGGTTTTGTGCCCAACGGTTGAGCCAGGTAAGGGTGTCGGCCGTGATGATGACAAAGTTTTTCCGTGCACGGGCAAAACGTTTTTCGGCCTGCGTGAGCAATGCGGTATCGGCAGGATGTAAACGTCCGGGAAACGGAATAAGGATAAGGTAAATGTCGGGCGCATCCAAAATGCTGTCGGTGATGTTGGCCCTATCGTTTTCGATGTCGAAATCGTGGATGGGCGGCACATAGCCCTTTTGCACCACGCGGTTTTCGCGGCGGACAAACGCGGCGCCGGGAATGTCCCAGGGTTTGTCTTCGGATTTGAAGGCCTTGACCTTACCATCGACCTTATAATACCAAATGTCTTCGAAAACGAAGGGTTTGGCATCGGGCGGCATTTCCATGCCTTTGCGGATGTTCTTGCCCACGGCATAAGGACGGAAGTCGATTACGGGCAAATGATGCACCGTCCAAACGGCAAAAACCACGGACGAAATGATCGTTAGCAGCACAAGGCCGTCCTGGATGCGTGAATAACGATCCGGGCTGTTGTTTTGACGCCAAATCAGCAGTAAAATCGCTAGCAGAACAAAGTTTTTGAAAAAGGTTTGTCCGGGCGTGAGTTTGACGGCATCGCCGAAACATCCGCAGTCGGTTACCGTGCCCGTAAAGTAGGAATAACCCGTGAGAAACAAAAAGAAAAGCAAAAGCATCAACGTAATGCGGTAGGTGATTTTGGGCCGGTAGGCCATCAGCAAAGCCACGCCCAATGTAAGTTCCAAAACGATAAGCGTTATGCCGATGGACAAACTCCAAGGAATAAGCGCGGGCAGATTGAGCACTTCTTCCGAAAAATATTCGTTCAACTTGATTTGCGTGCCCACCGGATCCACCAATTTGACCAGGCCCGAAAAAATAAAAACCGCGCCCAAAAGCACGCGCAGCACGGAACCGATAAACCGGCGGAAATTCATGGATAACGGACTTTTTAAATTGCAGCAATGTTAGGAGATTTTCTTCAAAAAAACAAACGTCGGATATAGGAAAATAATAAAATCCCTATAATATTTTTTAATAATTCATAATTCTTTTGATTTGACGGAATTGTTGTAAATTTGCATCACCTAAACGATGTTGAATTTTAATTTAAAGACATGAAGATTGATGCAAAAGTGGTAGAGCCAGGGCTTTATCGTCTAAAAATGCAAGTAGAACCCACGGATTATGCCGACCGTATGACCGAAGAGTTAAAAAAACTACGAAAAAAAATAAAACTTCCCGGATTCAGACCCGGAAAGGTACCCATGAGCTTGATAAAAAAGCAATTCGGAAATGAGCTTAAATCGGAGGTTATAGATAAAATTATTGAAGAACAAATCAGAGAATTTACTCAATCCAATGATTTGTTCCCTTTTGATGATATGATACGGGAGGCGCCGGTCGATATGGACGAAGAAATCAAAAAGGAAAATCCCGAATTTGTTTATGAAATCGGCTATGCGCCGAAATCGGAAATAAAATTTCCATTGGAAAAGCTAAAACAGGTTCCCAAGTACCGTATCGAAATATCGGAAGAAAATGTGGACGAATATATTGAATTCAAACGGAGATTATACGGAAATATGATACCGGTAGAAAAATTCGAGCCGGAAACCTTTATGAATTTTTTCATACAGCCAAAAAACGGCAAGGAGGAACAAAAAATATCAACATCAATTTCCTACACGAAGGCAAGCAGCAATAAAAAGGTTTTAAATCTCCTGAAAAAGCTCGAAAAGGATAAAACCTACGAATTAGGTTTCGAAGAAGCCGAAAATTTGTTAAAACTGGTAATGAATAAAGAAGAGATTGATGGAACTCTCAAACTGAATCCTGCCGATAAGGTGATGCTGATATTTGAGAATGTCAATAAAATCAAACCGATTGACATTACCCCTGAATTTTTGGCACAAGCATATCCGGATGAGGGTTTGAAAACCGAGGAAGATTTCCGGAAATATATGGAAAAGGAACTACAATCATTATTTGACCATGAGGCGAAAGTTTTTTACTTGAAAAATATCAATGAAATTATAATCAATGAAAACAAATGGCCAGTATCCGAATCCTATTTTAAAAAATTATTACAATTATACGGACTCATTGAAGAAGACATAAGCGAAGTTTTGACCGATGGATTTTTACGCGATAAAAAGCGTGAACATATTTTGAAATATTATTTTATAAAAAACAATTTGGAATTAACATCCGAAGATTTTGTTCAAGCTGTTGTAACACGTACTTCGGAATGGCTGCATTATACTGGCGAATATGAAAAAATAAACGACTATAACCAAATGATTGATAAAGGATTGGACTTGATTAAAGAAAATGAGCTCTTCAAAAATGAAGTTATGAATTTTGCCTATGAAACAAAGGCATTGGCTCATTTGTTATCGGGACTGCAATCCGAAGAAAAGGTAGTTACAACTATGGAATTTTCCCAAATTCAAGAACAATTTTTAGAAAACATGCGTTCCACTTACAAAGAAAAATTACCATCATGAAAAACCAAGGAAAGGAATTTCGAAAATATGCCGTGAAGCATCACGGAATCAGTAGTTTGGCTTTGGAACAATTCCAAAGCAGTATGACGCCTTACATCATCGAAGAGCGTCAATTGAACGTGGCCCAAATGGATGTTTTTTCGCGCTTGATGATGGACCGCATCATCTTTTTGGGCACGGCCATCAACGATCAGGTGGCCAATATCGTTCAGGCCCAGCTTTTGTTCCTGGAAAGCACCGACCCCACCAAGGACGTGCAGATTTACATCAATTCGCCCGGCGGTGTGGTTTATTCGGGCTTGGGTATTTACGATACCATGCAATACATCAAACCCGATGTGGCCACCATTTGCACGGGTATGGCCGCTTCGATGGCCGCCATATTGCTTGCGGCCGGCGCCAAAGGCAAGCGTTCGGCCTTGCCCCACACGCGCGTGATGATTCATCAACCCTTGGGCGGTGTGCAAGGTCAGGCGTCGGATATTGAAATTACGGCCCGCGAAATTTTGCGGCTCAAAGACGAACTCTATCAAATTCTGAGCAAACATACCGGCCAACCCAAAGACAAAATCGAGGCGGATGCCGACCGCGACTATTGGATGCGTGCCGACGAGGCCTTGGCCTACGGTATGGTGGACGAAGTCTTGGAACGAAACAAAACCGAATGAGTCCGAACGAGCAAACATATAGCCGTTTTTGTTCTTTCTGCGGGCGCGAGTCCGACGACGTGGAAGTGCTCATTCAAGGGCCCGACGGTGTGGCCATTTGTAATTTTTGTGTGGATGAGGCCCGCGAAATGATTTCGAGTTTGCGGAAGGAAAAAGCCCGCACCAAAGCCGGCGCACCGTCCAAATTGCTCAAACCCAAGGAAATCTACGATTTCCTTAGCCAATACGTGATTGGGCAGGAAGAGGCCAAAAAGACCATTGCCGTTGCGGTTTACAATCACTATAAACGTATAATGTCGGCTCCCAAATCCGACAAGGATGTGGAATTGGAAAAAAGCAACATCCTGATGGTGGGGCCTACGGGAACGGGAAAAACCTTAATTGCCCGCAGCATCGCCAAACTTTTGGACGTTCCCTTTGCCATTGCCGATGCCACCGTGCTCACCCAAGCCGGCTATGTGGGCGAAGACGTGGAAACCATCCTGACCCGTCTGCTTCAAGCCGCCGATTACGATGTGGAACGTGCACAGCAAGGCATTGTGTTTATCGATGAAATCGATAAAATAGCACGCAAAGGCGATAATCCGTCCATCACGCGGGACGTGTCGGGCGAAGGCGTCCAACAGGCCTTGCTCAAACTCCTGGAAGGCAGCGTGGTCAATGTGCCGCCCAAGGGCGGGCGCAAACATCCGATGCAGGATTTTATCAAGGTGGATACGAGCAACATCCTGTTTATTGCCGGCGGCGCTTTCGATGGCTTGGAAAAAATCATTGCCAAGCGCTTGAACAAACAGGCCGTAGGTTACCAAAATAAATCGCGTCGGAAAATCGATGATGAAAACCTGCTGCGCTACGTTACACCCGAGGATGTGCGCAAATTCGGATTAATCCCCGAAATCATCGGCCGCTTGCCCGTTATCACCCATTTGGAACCTTTGGACAAAAAAGCTTTGAAAAATATACTAACGCAACCCAAAAATGCGTTAATTAAACAATATGAATACCTTTTCGGCTTGGACAATATCGAACTGCAATTCACCGAAGACGCCTTGGATTTGATTGTGGACACGGCATACCGGTTCCGTTTGGGCGCACGAGGATTGCGCTCGCTAACCGAACTGATATTGCGCGATACCATGTTCGATTTACCCGAAAAGGAAGGAACGAAATTAATCGTGGACAAAAAATTTGTAGAAAATAAATTACAACATCTTGAACCTGAAAAATTAAAACTATCAGCATGATGAAAACGAATACACTAACGGTTATTCATCCCTTTATCCCCAAAGAACATGTGGATTTTGTGGATGAACTGATGCAGGATGCCGATGATTTGGAACTGAAAATCAGCAAGCCCCGGCTCAGCAAATGGGGCTCGTATGTGCGCGAAGGCAACCGGCACGAAATTTCGGTAAACAGCAATTTGAACCCTTATCAATTCCTGCTCACGCTTTTGCACGAATATTCCCACTATGTGGTTTACAAAAAATACGGCAACAGCGTTAAGCCCCACGGGCCCGAGTGGAAATCGGAATTCAACAAGATTTTGACCCAATTGCTGGAATACGATAAATTGCCCAAGGAGCTTTACGAACTTTTGGAACGCCATGCCCAAAAACCCAAAGCTTCCATCACGGCCGACCTGAAATTGAAAAAACTTTTGGATACCTATTCCAAGTCGGTTACCGAACAAGGTTATACCCCCCTGGAAGATATAGCTGACGGAGAGAAATTTTTCTTCCACGGACGCGTGTTCCAAAAGGTCCAAAAGCGCCGTAAATTATACAAATGTTTGGATGTGGAACGCAAAAAGTATTACCTGTTCCAACCTACGGTTTTGGTCAAAAAGTATAATGAATAATGCCGCCGTCCGCCGAGCGCTATGCGGTGATTATGGCCGGTGGGGTAGGGAGCCGGTTTTGGCCCGTTAGCACCCCGGCCCGTCCCAAGCAATTCCTGGATTTGACAGGCGCCGGGCGGTCGTTGCTGCAACAAACCTACGACCGCGTGTCGGCATTGGTGCCCGATACGCGGATTTTGGTGCTTACCAATGCCCGATATACGGACAAGGTTAAAGCCCAATTACCGGGACTTCCTGCTGAAAATATTATAGCGGAGCCCGCCATGCGCAATACGGCGCCGGCCATTCTTTTGGCCGCCGGAATAATTGAAAGCAGAAGTCCGGGGGCGGTTATGTGCGTCCTGCCTTCGGATCATTACATAGGCGACCGGGCGGCCTTTATCGCGGACTTGAAACGGGCGATGGACAGGGCCGCATCGAAGGATGTTTTGATTACGTTGGGCATCCGTCCCGACCGGCCGCATACGGGTTACGGTTATATTCAATATAATCGAAATAACCCGGATGATTTTAAACCCGTGCTTCGATTTACCGAAAAACCGGACAAACAGACGGCCGAGCGTTTCCTTGCCCAAGGAAATTTCCTTTGGAATGCCGGTATTTTTGTATGGCGTTCGGACGTGATTCGAGCGGCTTTTGCCGAGCATTTACCCGACATGTTCCGGACACTCGGACAGGTGCGATTCAACACGGATTATATGGAAGCGGATTTACAAGCCGTTTTTCCTGTGCTCGAAAATATTTCGGTGGATTACGGCATTATGGAAAAATCCGCCAATGTAGAAGTCTTGCCTGTGGATTTCGGTTGGAACGATTTGGGTTCCTGGGATGCCGTTTACCGCCAATTGGCCCGCCATGAGGGCGAAAATATTGTTTTACGCGGTAAGGCCTTGTTTGGCCAAGCAAAAGGCAATCTGGTCTATTCCGACCGGCCCGAACCGGTGATTTTGGACGGGCTCGACGGATTTTTGTTTGCTGAAAGCGACGGAAAACGCTTGATTATTCCTTTGAACCGTTCGCAGGAGGTGAAAAAGTGGCGAACGGCATTCCCTGAGGATGATGCTTGATTTTGTGCCCGAAAAAACCTTATCTTTGTGCCGCTCCAACAAACGGTGGGATGCCGGAGTGGTTGAACGGGGCGGTCTCGAAAACCGTTGAGCTCGCAAGGGCTCCGGGGGTTCGAATCCCCCTCCCACCGCTTTTTTTATGCCCCGTTTTTTTTCGGAGAGGTGGCAGAGCGGTTGAATGCGGCGGTCTTGAAAACCGTTGTCCGTGCAAGCGGACCGGGGGTTCGAATCCCCCCCTCTCCGCATTTTTTTGAAGCAGATTGTTTCTTACCAAATTTTTCAACAAAAAAGCCCGCATACCTTGTGGTAACGGGCGCATGTGTTTCCGAAAACGGTTTCCCCTTAGGAAAGCGCTTCGTGTTGGGTTTGCAAACTTTGGGTTTGGTGGGGCGTGTTTTGCGTGCGGCAATCTTCGTAACTACCACAGGAGGTTGCCGTGAAATACAAAAGCACGATGCCCAATGCAATGATTTTTTTCATAGGATTATGATTTAGATTTGTATTCCGATGCCGGCATGATAACCGGGAAATTTTTGGATGTTATACTGCGCAAAGATATGCAAAATCCATAAATTAAGCTGAATTCCCACAAATCCCTTGTAATCGTTGACGCCGAAATGCAGGTCCAAAGGATTGTGCAAAGTTTCGGTCTGCTGGCCGATGACCGTTCCGTTATTGTCCACCACGTCATAGGTAATATCCTTGTCGCCAAGGATTTGCAATGACGAACCGCCGCGAATGTAAGCCAGCCCGCCGTATAACGAAACGATTTTCAATTCCACCGAAGCCACGCCACCCAAGGTGTATGTGTTGAGTGCATAACGGGCTTTCCAATCGATGCTATCGCGGCTTGCTTGAACGTTGGAATGTGTGTAGGCCGCATAGGCGGCAAGGCGAATGTTGGATTTAAGTCCGAAATACTGTCCGATGTCGTGCTTGACACCCAGGCCCAAAACATCGGGACTGATGTTCCGGTAATTGATTTTCGGGAAGTAGCACAGCATTACTTCGGTGTTCATCGGAAGGCCGACGGCCAATTGCACGCTCACGCCGGGCATGCCGGGTTTAAAACCTCGGAGCAATGAATCCAAGTCGTCCTTAAATCCCGGCGGAGCAGGGAAATCGATTTCGTAATAGGTTCCCGGTGCGGTGGCCGGTGAGCGGAGTCGTATTTGGACATCGGTATCGGGTCCGAAAACCGTAGGCAAAACGGTGCCGTCGGGTAGGAGATTGCCGGCGTTGTCCAAAATTTGCAGATGTTGGTATTCGGACGTCCGGTAAACAAAAGTTTGAAAGCGCTCGGGTATGGTGGCGTAGTCGGCATTGACTTGCAGGACCACATGGAAGGTTTTGAGCGGTTTGGCCCGGTGAATCCAACCGTCGGCACTATTGAGCACCATTCCGACAAAGAGTGGATAGGCGTAGTGTGTCAGGTATTGATTTGCATCATGTTTGTAGGATGCAAATATTTGCTGAGCCGGAAGTTTGCTCGCAAACCCGAGTAGTAAAAGGATGGCAAGTCGGCGCATAGCTGCAAGTTTTAAATGTCGATATTGGCGTAAATGGCATTTTTTTCGATAAACTCACGGCGCGGCGGAACTTCGTCGCCCATGAGCATGGAAAAAATGCGGTCGGCCTCGGCGGCATTTTCGATGGTTACCTGTTTGAGCACGCGCGTGTCGGGGTTCATGGTGGTTTCCCACAATTGTTCGGCGTTCATTTCACCCAAACCTTTGTAGCGTTGCACGTGTGCACCTTGACCGAATTCTTCGAGCAACCTGTCGCGTTGGGCATCGTCCCAGGCGTAGGCCTTTTTGTTACCCTTTTTGACCAAATACAAAGGCGGTTGAGCCAAATAGACGTGGCCGCCTTCGATAAGTTCACGCATATAGCGGAAAAAGAAGGTCAAAATCAAGGTGGAAATATGGCTGCCGTCCACATCGGCGTCGGTCATGATGATAACCTTGTCGTAGCGGAGTTTTTCCAAATTAAGGGCTTTGCTGTCTTCCTCGGTTCCGATGCTGACGCCCAAGGCGGTAAAGATGTTGCGGATTTCCTCGTTTTCGAACACACGGTGTTGGAGGGCTTTTTCCACATTGAGGATTTTACCGCGAAGCGGTAAGATGGCTTGGAAGTTGCGGTCGCGACCTTGTTTGGCGGTTCCGCCGGCCGAATCACCTTCCACCAAAAAGAGTTCGCAGCGTTCGGCATCGGTTTCCGAGCAGTCGGCCAGTTTGCCGGGCAGTCCGGCGCCGCCCATTACCGTTTTGCGTTGCACCATTTCGCGGGCTTTGCGTGCGGCGTGGCGGGCCTGGGCGGCCAATACCACTTTGTCCACAATACGCTTGGCGTCCTTGGGATTTTCTTCCAGGAAGTTTTCCAGCATTTCGGACACGGCTTGGCTTACCGGCGCCATGACTTCGCGGTTGCCCAATTTGGTTTTGGTTTGACCTTCGAATTGGGGCTCGGCCACTTTGACCGAAACCACGGCCGTAAGTCCTTCGCGGAAATCATCGCTCGAAATTTCGAATTTCAGTTTATCCAAAAGGCCGGTTTTTTCGGCGTATTTTTTGAGCGTAGTGGTGAGTCCGCGACGGAAACCGGTCAGGTGGGTTCCGCCTTCGTGCGTATTGATGTTGTTGACGTAGGAATGAATGTTTTCGGCAAAGGAATTGTTATAAACCATGGCCACTTCTACGGGGATACCGTTTTTTTCGCCTTCCATGTGGATGACCTTGGAGATAATGGGTTCGCGGTGGGCATCCAGGAAGCGGACGAATTCTTGCAGGCCTTCCCGGCTGTAAAAAGTTTCGCGGCGGGGATTGCCTTCTTCGTCTTTTTCGCGCAGGTCGGTGAGCGAGATGTGGATTCCGCGGTTCAAAAAGGCCAATTCCCGCAAGCGGGCGGCCAAAGTGTCGAATTCGAATTCAATGGTTTGTTGAAAAATTTCCTTGTCGGGATGGAATTTGACAAAGGTCCCCGTGCGGTCAATTTCGCCCACGGTTTTTACCGGATAAAGCGTTTTTCCGCGGCTGTATTCCTGCTGCCATATTTTACCTTCGCGATACACGCGGGCCAACAGATGGTCCGAAAGGGCATTAACCACCGACACGCCTACGCCGTGAAGTCCGCCCGATACCTTATAACTTCCTTTGTCGAACTTACCGCCGGCACCGATTTTGGTCATCACCACTTCCAGGGCCGAAACGCCTTCTTTTTTGTGGGTGTCCACGGGAATGCCGCGGCCGTTGTCTTCGACCGAAACCGAATTATCTTCATAAATCACCACATCGATACGGTCGCAATAGCCGGCCAGGGCTTCGTCGATGGAGTTGTCCACCACTTCGTAAACCAAATGATGCAAACCGCGCGGGCCCACATCACCGATATACATCGAAGGACGCATACGCACATGCTCGATACCTTCGAGGGCCTGAATACTGTCGGCCGAATATTGGGAACCGGTTTTTTGTTCTTCGTTCAAATTTTGTTTTTGCTCTTCGTTGCTCATA